>JANMEI010000155.1:0-1081 GCA_031376865.1 Acidimicrobiia bacterium
GACGGCGGGCGGTTCGTCGTGTCGAGGCGATGCGTTTTGGAAACGGACGATGCTGAAATCCCATGGACCAACGATTGCGAGATCGCGGAGAGGCCACAGGTTAGGAACAGCTCGAAGTTCGATGCCCGCCGTCACGTGAAGGCCGATGAGGTCGTCAACCCGTTCGACGCCCAGCGGCTCGACAACGGTGTCACTCACCCATTGGCCGGACGCGTCAACCCATGGGCGGAAGGGCGAAGGTTCGAAGCGGTAGCGGTATAGCGCGGTCGACTGGAGGATCGGAAGCCACTGGAGTTCGATGGCGTGAACCCGCGGAGCGACGGTGCAGAAGGCCTCACGAAACAGCTGCTTCTCCATCTCATTGCGTGGCCAAACGGCAACTCGCGGACAGTCACGTGGAAACCAGTAGAGCGGAGCGTGCTCAGCATCGATGGCCCAAACCGAAGGCGATTGGCTCGGGTTCGTGGCCGGAACGTGGGGTGAGAAGCGCGTAATCGTCGGGTCGTGGCTGAAGTGAAAGAGATCCACCGGGCAGATCCTGGCACGCCGCCAAAACGGGCTTGATGCGTACCGCATAGCCCGTGCGTCCCTCGATGGGCTCCACACGATCAATGCGGTTCGCTTCGATGTGCACCCCGACGCCGACTACCGCGACTGCTGCCCCGGGGACTTGCCCTACGAGTGATCAAGCGACGTCGAACCACTCGCAGTGGTGGCGTGCCGACCGATGAACTTCCTCGACCGGTGTGTGTAGTTTGTGCGCGTGTCTCGAGTCATGATCACTGTTCCCGACGATGCCGCTGCTCGTGCGAGCAAGGCTGGTCTCAACGTGTCCCGCGTCGCAAAATCTGCGCTCGTCGAAGAGCTAGATCGCCGCGTCAAGGTCGAATTGCTCGACGCTCACCTGGCTCGACTTGACACCGAACTCGGCCCTATCGGTCCCGACGACGCGATCGCGGCGACAGCGTGGGCTGACAGCGTTCTGTATTCACTCTGATTTTGTCGCGACGCAGACCGTCGTGGTGAAATTTCCGCCATCTAGGAACCCGGGTTGGAGATACCGTCTCGTCCTGCTTTCGGA
>JANMEI010000157.1:0-2219 GCA_031376865.1 Acidimicrobiia bacterium
ACCTTCGTTGCTCCCGACGACAAGTCGTGCCTCGACGATGTGCGCTACCTGCTCAGCTTTCTCCCGCAAAACAATTTGGAAGAAGTTCCACGTCACGAAGCAGACGATGATCCCAATCGTCGCTGCGATGCACTGTTAACCATGATGCCCGACAATCCTAATCGTGCATACGATATGAAGTCCGTCATCAAAGAAGTAGTCGACAACGGCGAGTTCTACGAGTACTTCTCGAAGTTTGCCGCCAATATCGTGTGCGGGTTTGCTCGGCTCGACGGACACACCGTGGGCATCGTCGGCAACCAGCCGATGGTCAAAGCCGGCGTGTTGGACATCGACTCGTCCGAGAAGGCAGCGCGTTTCATCCGCACCTGCGACGCATTCAACATTCCCATTGTGACGTTTATCGACGTGCCTGGTTTCATGCCCGGAACCGACCAGGAATACGGCGGCATTATTCGGCACGGCGCAAAACTTCTGTACGCATACTGTGAAGCCACCGTGCCCCGCATGAGTGTCATCACCCGTAAGGCGTACGGTGGCGCCTACGTGGTGATGGATTCGAAGTCAGTTGGTTGCGACCTTGCCTTCGCGTGGCCCAACGCCGAACTCGCAGTGATGGGTGCTACCGGTGCAGTCAACATTGTCTACCGGCGAGAACTCGATGCGTCGCCTAATCCCGAGGCGCGCCGGGCCGAGTTGGTTGAGGACTATGCCGAACGGTTTGCCAACCCTTACATTGCGGCCGAACGTGGCTACGTCGATGACGTGATTGATCCGGCCGACACTCGCAAGGTTTTAATACGTGGACTGAACATGTTGAAGTCCAAGCGCGAAGATCTGCCAAAGCGCAAACACGGCAACGTGCCGCTATGAGCAACCCGGGTGTAATCATCTCGCCTGCGCCGACTGACGAAGAGGCCGCAGCGATCGCAGCGGCCGTCGAGTTCGCTTGGCCGCAACCGGTGATAGTGATGGCTGCGGGCCCTCGGCCGACTGCGGCCGGACCGTGGCGATGGTCCGGTCGCTGGTGGGCCGAGGGTTTGCAAAGTCGCCGCGGCTAGCTGTCAGCGCGGTTTGACCGACTGACGCTTGTAAAAAAGGTTAGTCACTGATCGAAATTTCAGTGGTTCACCACCCTGTTTTACTAATGTAAAGCCATGAAACTCCTGCCGCGCCTACTTGCACCGCTGTTGGAGTCATTGCTTCAGTCGACCTCCGTGGTCATCTTGGAAGGGGGTCGGGCCAACGGGAAATCAACTTTGTGCGATGAACTGATTCGCCGTCCGGGTTGGTCTCCTCGTGTCGACTTTTCAGATCAATCAACGCAAGAAACCTTTCGTCTTGATCCGCTGCGTTTTTTGCGGAACTTACCTTCGCCCTGTTTCATTGATGAGGCGCAACTCGAACCGACGATCACTGTCGCCGTGAAACGGGTAGTCGACGAGCGGAGAGTCCCGGGGCAATTCGTGTTGACGGGGTCTGCTCGGCTTGGTCGCGATGCTTTGGGAGGGAGCGATCCGTTAGCTGGTCGAGCTGTCCGTCTTCGCTTGATGTCCTTGACCCAAAGTGAACTTCAGCAACAAACGAATGGTTTCATCGACCGCGCATTTGGCAGCGGCTGGATCCATTGGCGACCGTCCCAGCCTCGCATCGCGAACCATGGATCGGTGGTCTGCCGGGAGTTAACGGGGTGCTTTCCGGTCATTTGAAACCTGAGTGGGAACGAGAAATCGCCAGCTATGTGGAGGCGGTACTTCCGCTTGGAACAATGGGAACCCGAGCAGACTTAGGGCGACTACTCAGGACGTTTCGATATCTCGCCGCAAACAGTGGGCAACTGTTGAATGTCGCTCGCGCCGCAAGTGATCTGGCGATGCAGGCGGCCACAGTTCGTCACCACATCGAGATGCTCGAAGCCTCATTTTTGATTTTCCGTGTTGAAGCGCACCGCCCTGCTGAGCAACGTGTTGTCACCGCGCACCCACGAATTTTCGCCGCCGACCCCGGCCTGGCAGCTTGGGCGTCTCGAGCATGGGCTAATGCTCCCAGCGCACCCTTACTGGGATCACTCATGGAGACGCTAGTTGCTCACGACGTCACGGCGGCCGCTGAGGCATCGTTTGAGCACGTCGTTGTTCGGCATTGGCGAGACAACCGAAACAAAAAGGAAGTGGACTTAGTTCTGCTCCACCCGGACGGTCGGCTGGTTGGAATTGAAG
>JANMEI010000200.1:0-5328 GCA_031376865.1 Acidimicrobiia bacterium
ATTCAACGAAGTGTTTTTCACCGATGCGGTTACACCGAAGACCGATGTAGTTGGAGGTGTGAACAACGGCTGGGGCGTGGCCATGACACTGTTGGGTTACGAGCGTGGCGAAGCAGCGGCAACACTTCCGATTCGGTTTACCGCTGACTTCAAGCGCCTCGTTGACCTTGCTCGCGAGTATGGAGTCACCGACGATCCGCGCATTCGTCAGCGACTCGCCAATGCATACATCAAGACCCGGATCTTGGATTTTTCGGGCAAGCGCGTGTTGACGAAGTTCTTGGCTGGGCATCATCCGGGCCCTGATGCAGCTATATCAAAGTTGTTCTGGAGCGAGTACCACAAGGTCGAAACCGAGCTGGCGATGGACATCATGGGTGCACATGGCTTGGTGCCGTCGGGCCGTCGTCCGTCGAGCGCGTTTCAAACCGATGATGCCGGTGCGCCGAACACCACCAACTCGTGGACGGTTACGTTCCTGAACGCCCGCGCCGGCACCATCTACGCCGGTTCCAGCGAAGTGCAACGCAACATCATCGGCGAGCAGGTATTGGGGCTACCCAAAGAACCCCGCACTGACGCTGGCGCTTGGAAAGACTCCAAGAGCTAGCGCCCTGCAGGTCAAGAGCTAGCGCCTACAGGTACAGGCCGGTGGCGGGGGCTGGGGTGGCGTTGTCCATTGGTGAGGACTGGTGACACAACGCCACCAGTTCAGCCAACGATCGCTCGCCGTGCACGGTGGGTCGTTCGTCTGTTCGCTGATGATTGGACCAGGTTTCCTGCAACCAACTGTTTGCTTCAGCTTCGGTGAATCGCCCGATTTGCAATGACACGCAGCAGCGACCTGGTCGAACCAATTCGGGATGCAATGCGCGCAGATCTTCGTTGGTTGTGAGGCAAAATAGCACTCGGAGTCCCTGGCCTACGACGCCATCTGCCACGTTGAGCAGGCGCGCCATAGCTTGACCGTTGCGTTCCTTCGCGTAGGAGCTCACCGCAGTCCTCAAGCACGAACATGCGCCATCGTTTTGGTGTCGCTTCGGTGCCATCAGCTGGTTGGTCTGACTCGTCATCGTCGTTGCCTGAATCGTGTTCAAGTATTGACGAAAATAAGTACGCTGATGAAGACAGTAGTTGCTCGGGGTCAACAATCACTTCAACATCGCACCAATCCGACCATGATTCGGCAAGCGACCGGATCAGCGAAGATTTGCCAGTTCCTGGAGGGCCGTGAAACAGCACGATCCGTCCATCAGCCTTGGTTTGGGGCGTGAGCTGTTGGAGAGCTTCTAGCTGAGCGACGGTCGTTGCTGGATAGTTTCGGCGAGCCGACGTCCAACTGTTGGCCTCAATACTGCGCCAGGTTCGGTTGGGGCCATCGTTGTTATTGAACGTAAACGTGATTCCGATCTTTCCGTCTGTCTTCGCTGCTTTGGCCCACGAGTTCAGTTCAGCTATGACCTGTCGAATGGCGTCCGGAGAAACCCCACAAATCGATAGCCATGTTGAGCCGCGAGAGACGCGGAATGGAGCACTCCTCATGGAACGGTTGCTCGCCTTGCAGAAACGGATATGAACCCGCCGAAGAAATCAGGAAGCTCTCGTCGTCGGTTCGATGGTTGGGCGCAAAGCGCGTCTCGGCCAGGTCGTCACGAATGTCGCGTGGCAGACGGACCTGCAAGCTTCGGATGTTGGTCATGTTGGTCTGGTTGGTCATGTTTGTCACGGTGTTCACCTCCCGCAAACGCGTCACGTTCGGACGCAAAAAGTGGGGCCGATGAGTGTGCCCGATTGATGATGGGTCACGCCAATGATTTTCTCCGACAGACTGGAAGGGCTACGTTGCAAACATGAAATTGGGTGCATTGATCTTTCCGACTGATCTAGGGATACAACCGATCGAACTTGCTCGCGAGTTGGAGGCGCGTGGGTACGACTCGTTGTGGGTGCCAGAGCACTCGCATATCCCGTCGGCCCGCCAAACCCCCTGGGGTGGTCGAGAGGGCGCCCCGCCGCTGCCACAGGAATATTGGCGAACTCACGATCAGTTCTTGGCGCTTACAGCAGCGGCCGCCGTCACAACGAAGTTGAAGTTGGGCACGGGTATCACCTTGGTTGCCCAACGCGACCCAATTTGGTTGGCGAAGCAGGTGGCAACACTCGACACGCTTTCAGCTGGGCGATTCTTGTTTGGTGTTGGCTACGGCTGGAACATCGAAGAAATGGAACACCACGGCACCGATTCCACCAAACGTCGAGCGATTCTGCGCGAGAAGGTACTCGCATGTATCGAGTTGTGGACCAAAGACGAAGCAAGCTTCGCGGGAAAGTATGTGAACTTTGAACCGTCGTGGTCCTGGCCAAAGCCAGTTCAACGGCCGCACCCACCGATTGTGCTCGGCGGTGCACCTAGCGACGTGCTGATCAAACATCTGGCCGAGTTTGGCGATGCCTGGATGCCGATCGAAGGTCGGTATCCAATAACGGACAAATGGTCGGAAGTGAAGCAACAGGTCGAGGCGCTTGGTCGGGATTCGTCAACCCTGCAACTTGGAGTATTCGGAGCGAAACCTCGGGCCGAGCACCTAGCTTCGCTGCGCGAAGCAGATGCATCGTTTGTGGCGTTATCGCTGCCACCGCTTGATCGTGACGCAGCCTTGGCCACCCTAGACAAGTATCAACCGCTGGTAGACGAGTTCAACGCGTGAGATCAGCGCGTGAGATCAACGCGTGAGATGACCGGCTGAGATCAGCGCGTGAAGTGGCGTTTGACGCCACTCCACGCATCGTCGTAATCGACGTGTCGATCCAAGCGAGTATCTCCTGACAGCACAAAGGGAAGGCTCGTTTCGAACATGAATGCGAGGGTATCGACAGTTTTGCGTGGTTCCAGCTCAACGGTTGACGCCGTCGCGAACGTTGCGGCGTCCGGCCCGTGCGGCGTGAGGGCATTGTGCAGGCTTGCTCCGCCGGGAACAAACCCTTCTGCTTTCGCGTCGTACGCACCGGTGACGAGTCCCATGAACTCGCTCATGACGTTGCGGTGAAACCATGGTGGACGAAACGTATGCTCCGCTACCATCCAGCGAGGGGGGAAGATCACGAAGTCGATGTTTGCTGTTCCCGGCACTGCCGATGGTGACGTGAGGACGGTAAAGATCGACGGGTCTGGATGGTCATAACTCACGGTGTTCATCGTGTTGAACCGAGATAAGTCGTACGTGTACGGAACATTGTTGCCATGCCATGCCACTACATCGAACGGTGAATGGTCCAGTGTTGTTGTCCAAAAGGCACCGCCGCATTTCACGACCAGATCGGTTTGGTCATCGAGGTGAGCTTCGTCGAACCATGCGACCGGCGAACAAAAGTCTCGTACGTTCGCGAGGCCATTGGACCCAATCGGACCGAGCTCAGGCAATTCAAGGCTCCGTCCATGGTTCTCACACAGATAGCCCCGAGCCCGTCCGTCTTTCACCAGAACCCGAAATCGCAGGCCTCGCGGAATCACCGCTATTTGGCCCGGAGCAACGTCGAGGCACCCAAGCTCGGTCTCGATGCGCAGACGACCCTCTTGGGCAACGATCAACAATTCGCCATCAGTATCGGCAAATGCCGTTGTCATGTCGGTGGTAGCCGCAAACCCCATGACCGTGGCTCCGAAGTTGAGCAACGCATCTCCAGCGGCACAATAAGTAATAAGTGAGCCAACGAAATCGGTGGGAGTGTCCGGATAGCTGAGCGATCCCCAGCGGACTCGGTTGGGATCGAGGTCTCCTCGGATCGGGGCAGTGGGAAGCGATTGCAAATGAGCAGCGACGTGGAGCGGCCCGTGCGCAGCCGTGGGTCGAACCCGGTAGGTCCAGGTTCGACGATTGTCGCTCCTCGGTGCAGTGAAAGCCGTCGCACTCAGTTGCTCTGTGTACAGACCATATGGTGCTCGTTGCGGAGCGTTCTGCCCAATGGGCAACGCGCCAGCAACGGCTTCAGTTTGGTGCTCGTTGCCGAAGCCGTAGAGATACTGAAGTTCAGTGGTTGATTCACTCACCGCTCTGTCTTAGCTCATGAAGTCTGGGTCAAGCGAGGGGACCGAGTGTTCCGATGCAGGTTGCCCGATCAGTACAGTGTTTTCTGCACACTCTGAACACAATGAACACGGATTGGACGGCTCATGGACGAGATTGATCGCAAACTGCTGGCCCTGCTTCCCGAAGTGACCCGACCGTCGATGGTCGAGTTAGCCCGCCGAGCGGGCGTTGCTCGGGGTACTGCGCAAGCGAGGATCGACCGACTCATCGAAACAGGGGTGATTGACGGATTCGGCGCCAAACTGCATCTCGACGGGCTCGGGTATGTGGTGACGGCGTTCGTCAGCATGGAGATCAGCCAAGGAAGCGGGAGCAACATCGTTAGCGCCCTGGAGAACATTCCAGAAGTTCTTGAAGTCCACAAAGCGACAGGATCAGGCGACCTGTTGGTGCGCGTGGTTGCCCGCAGCAATGCCCACCTTCACGATCTGATCGAGAGTCTGTTGGCTCATGACGCTGTCTTGCGCACCCAGACCACTCTGATTCTCCATACGGCCGTTCAGCGCGGACCCGATTCCGTGTTGACGGGTCCCAAGAAGGCAACGAAACCGGCGCGCTAGCGGCAAAGGAACCGAATCGAATTCCGTTCTCAACTCACGATGGCTTGGTACAACGCTTGTTTGAGTTGCGAGCGGATTGCATGAGTGCTTGAGGGTAGTAACTGCACCATAAAGGTCAGGGTGAGTCGCTCAAGTGGATCGATCAGCATCCAGGTCGACGCTGCGCCGCCCCATCCGTAGTCCCCGATACTCCCTGCGTTACGAGTGGCAGTCGGATCAACCGTTACCGACATTGCCAAGCCGAAACCGACTCCGGAGTAGGGGGTCTCGGAGAACAACGGTCGACCAGCAGTTTCTAAATCGGCACCGCCTGGGAGGTGATTGGAAGCCATCAACTTGACGGTGCTCGGTGCCAACAATCTGACGCCGTTGCTGGCACCGCCACCTACCATCAGTTGTTGAAATTGGAAGTAATCGTGCAGAGTAGACACGAGCCCGCCACCACCTGACAAAAAGGTGGGGTTGCGATGAAGCGCAGCGTTTCCAATCATGTCGTACCGGGTGGCGGTCTTCGACGGACCTATGGGTACGTACAGCGCAGCGAGCCGGTCGATTTGATCAGCACGACAACCAAAACCGGTTTCGGTCATACCCAATGGTGCAAAAATTCTCTGGTCAAAGAATTCGTTGAGGGGCATGCCCGACACAATCTCAATCAACCGGCCGATGACGTCGGTACC
>JANMEI010000211.1:0-2814 GCA_031376865.1 Acidimicrobiia bacterium
GACGGACCACTTGTTCGGAGGTGAGGTGTTAGCCCACGACTACTTTGTCAGTGGCGGTCCGGCCAAACGTTTCGGGCGCGTACATCTCTTCGGCCCGAGTTGGCGGCACGACGAATGAACCAGGAGTCGTTGCCCTGGCTACATACGAATAGTCGTAAACGCCCGCTGGGAGGAGTTGCGAGAATGTCTCGCTGCGGTCGTCGCGGAATTGTTGGAAGTCATACCAATTCCACCACCACCAGCCGCGTTTGTTGGGCACGTCTTGCCCATCCTCGGCGACTGGTTCAGTCACTGCGAGGGTGGTGTTCAGTGCTTCAAGACCAGCTGGCAAGGGATCAATGAGCGCAACATGGGTTCGCTGACTTTCAGCAACCATGGTGATGCGAATTCGCACTTTGGCTCCAGCCTTAATGCGCCAGGTCCCGTCAGCGTCTCGTTTCACGTCTTCTTTGTCGTCAACTGCTTCGTACGCGCGCTGAACAACAAAACCACGATCCAGTGCGTCAAGTTGAAGGTCGGTAGGAACGTAACGTAAACCGATTCGGTAGTAGAGCCGACCGGAACCGTCCTTGGCAATCACCACGTCACGATCGCCGCCGCCAACCAGCTGCGACATCGGGACGTTGATTTGTGATCGATCCGTTGACCGTCCGGCGAACTTTTTCTGTCCGGCAAACTGCTGACCCAACCAGGCTTTTGCGACGAAGTTTGGATCAACCGATTCGTAGGTGTCGTAGTAACGCTTGAAGGCGAGCAACGCAAACGTGTTTTCTTGGACGTTGCCCCAACGGCCCTTGATTCGATCCGCCAGTAGTCCGTTCACGACCTTTGCAATGAGATCGCTTTGTGGAGCATTCTCGATCAACGAGTCCAACACGAGCGCATCAGTGCGACGGGTGCTTTGTAAGAGCAGGTATTCACCGTCGGCGTAACCGGAAGCAAACGACACAGCACCAGCGGTATCGACGGCTTTGTTGTTAATGGTTCGTTCGACAAACGCTTTGTCGGCCGGCGCATCGAGTGAACCCCAGATCCAGGCAAGGGCGTCAAGCGGCAATGTTGACTCGCCCTTTGCGTTCTTGTTGTTTCGCAACAGCGCTGCGGCTTGGGCAGGTTCACGTTGGCCGGCAAGTGCACGCACCCACAGCGAGTATGCCTTGAGCGAGGCACGCTCTTCGGGGCTGTACTGCTCGTACATCAGCGCTTCAATGTTGGTCAACGTCTCCAATGCCCTGGTGAGTGCGTCCGCAGGCACTGCGTAACCCGCTTGTTGCGCCAGGACCAGCGCATGGGTCGAATACACCGACACATACGGTTCGCTACGACTTGCTCGGCTCCAGTATCGGAAACCACCATCCTGGTTTTGTAGCGCCAACAGCCGCTTCACGTCGCGCTCTACCGCGTCGTTGAGGACTTGTTCCGTGGGTAGACCGTCGGCTCCAAAGTCTTTCAGTACTTTGCGGAGCGCTCCGATCGCCATGATCCGAGATGCATACCCATCGGCAGAGTCGTATTGATAGTCATTGACGTACAGCAACGCATCCGTGAGCCCCTGCAGTGACGTTGATGACGTGGTGAGCTCGAGCCCGCCATAGTCACCAAAGACATCCTGCGGTGCTCTCAACGGCTGCCGTATTGCGCCGGTATCAATCACGCCATAGGTAGCAAATGCTTCTGCGGTTGCAGGCGTAAACACGGGAATCGACTGCTCCACCGAATCCGATGCCGTCGCCCCAAATACCGTTGCCCTAAACCGCGCGTTGCCCGCACTTCGTACCTTCACCGGGAAGCGAACTTCGACACGGTCCCCCGCTGGCACCTTGATGCTTCGACCGGCCGATCCACTCGCAGGTGATCCAACCGAATCGAGATTTGCAGTTTGCAGCACCACCTTGACGGTGACCGCTGCTTTGTCGTTGTTTTGAACAACGATAGGAAGTTCGAATTGGTCGCCCACGTTCAAGAATCGAGGTGCTGAGGGGCGAACTCCGACTGGCAGTTGGGCAGTGATGTTGCTTTCGGCGGTGCCGAACCTATTGGTGCCGCTGACGGCGACCACCATGATGCGGTATCGGGTGAGGTTGTCAGGAACCTTCACGTCAACAGTGGCCTTACCTGACGCATCGGTGCGAACCGTCGGCTGAAACAGCGCCAGTGCATCAAAGTCGGTCCGGACGTCCACCGGTTGGCCGGGGGCCTGGACACGCTTTTTATCAACCCGGGCTGCTTTGCTTGGCGACGCTGATTGGGCGAAACCGTCTGCGACTGCGGCGGTTGTATCGGCCGGAGCAGACTCATCGAGCGAGCCGACACCACCGGGTTCACCGGACGCCGGCGAGGGTGGAGACGGAATCAGCGTCTTGGGATCCACCAGACGAATCTGTTGCCGTCCGTAATAGGTGTTCAGGTAGGTATAGCTGCCTGGATAGAACTGTGCGATGGGGTCAGCAAGTTGATAGTTAGTAAGTCCAAGTACCGCTTCATCAACGACCACCACAGCAAACTCCGCGTCAGGAACGGGTGCTCCAGCTGCGTCGTTAACGGTGACCGCAATCTTCGTTGACTCGCCTGGCTGCAACTGCTTCACCGCAGGTGTTGCCACCACCTTCAACACCCGGCTCTTGGCCGGCACGGGGAGGCTGAGCCCCCCAACGGCGTAGGCAGGACGTTGGGGCGCACCGGCAACAACAGTCCCGTCGGTGGCCGTTCGATTGGTGGCTCCGACTGCTTCAATCGTGATGGACGTGCTCGGAATGTCAGCTTCGGTTAGCGGAAACTCCAGCACCGCACTGCCCTTGTCGAGCGTAAAGCGCT
>JANMEI010000212.1:0-2751 GCA_031376865.1 Acidimicrobiia bacterium
ACACCCCAAATGACCGCATCGAAATCGGCATCGCGTTGAGTGGCAAGGTCAGACATTGCCGTCCATTCGCACGCTTGAACCTTGACCTCGACTCCCGGATGACTCACCCGATACGCGGTCAGTAGTACATCCATCAACGACTGGATTCCTTCTTCGCACACGCCGATGCGAAGCTGCTGTCGAATACGAGTTATGTCGCCTCGAGCAACATCGACAGCGCGATCAGCAGCATGGGTCAGCCGGAGTGCTTCAAGGTACATACGGGACCCGGCGGGAGTGAGTTCGCAATGCCGCGAATGACGAATGAGGAGTGGTTCGCCGATCTCGCGTTCAAGTCCGGCGATCTGTGCGCTTAAACTTGACTGAGCGCAGGGAATTCGTATTGCGGCGCGTTGGAAGTGCAACTCTTCAGCCAAAACAATGAAATAGCGAAGCTGCTGCAAATTCACAATGCAGCCCGCATGTCATTTTCGATTCCGTCAATCGTGAAGTCCATGGCACTCTCTGAGGTGGGGGATTTTGAGGTGTGGGTGATTCGTTACATTAGTGTATCGTAATGTTCTAGCTTCGATTGTGTCCTATTGTTTTCACGTGGTGAGTGAACTGAAACTGGTAGGTCGTCCTCGGGATGCATCGGTAGATCAGGCGATCTTGGCTGCGGCGCAACGGCAACTTGCCGAAGTTGGTTTCGCGCAACTGAGCATTGAGTCAGTTGCGCTTGAGGCCGGGGTAACAAGGCCGACGATTTACAGGCGCTGGAAAAATAAAGAAGATTTGGCAACGGCTGCAATCGCTACCCTACAGATTTCGAAACCGTTAGTGACCGGCGACGACGTGTGGGATGCTGTCGAAGCCGAACTAGTTCACTTTCGCCGGAGTCTAGAACGGCCAAACGGAATGTCGATGATCGGCATGGTGTTGCTGGAAGAGCATCGGCTTCCCGAGCTGGGGGCCCTGTTTCGATCCCGGTTGGTTGAGCCTCGACGGCAGCGGATGACCGCGTTGTTTAAGCGGGGAATCAAGACTGGTGAAATCCCGGTCGGCGCGGATATCGGCACTGCAGTCGCTGCTGCAATCGGTTCGTTCTACGCGCACTACATCGCAACCGGGTCGGTGCCGAAAAACTGGGAAAACAAAACGATTGCGTTTCTTCGCAAGGCCTTGGAATCATCAGACTGAATTGACTTGGCCCCGTTTGCGTTACTACGCGCGCTTTGCTTTGCCCAAGGCTCGTTGCATAATCAGGTCAACGGCGCACCATAGCGTTTTCGAAAACGGATACAAGAGGGGAGGAAGTACAACGGTAGTCAGTCCACCGACGATCATCATGGGTCGAATCGAACCGCCAGGGGGCCGAAGCGCAAACCCAAAAAAGATCACCAGCGCCGATGCCAACAAAATGAAGGCGAGGTTCATCGTATAAGCACCTAGGAAAAAGCCTTCTTCACGTTCAAACTTGATGTTGCAGCGTGGGCATCGTTCGGCCATCACGAAGTAACGCCGAAACAGTTTTCCAGAACCGCACCGGGGGCAGTGGCGAATGAGGCCGCGCAAGATGGTGGGAACCGGACCAACTGGCTTGCCGGGCAAGACCTTTGGTATGTCGGTCGCAGTGCTCACTCGTTGACCCACGTCACGATGGGAGTGCGCCGGGCCGGCACCGGAACCTCGCCGAGTGGATAGCCGAGGTAGATCGCCGCAATGATCGTGGTGTCATCTTGAAACCCACACAGACTCCGCACCGCCGGCGCACTACACACCATGCCCGAACCCCAATACGAATTCAGCCCGAGAGCGGTAGCACCGAGCAACAGGTTCTGCACCGCCGCAGCGCACGCGTCTCGATCTTCCAACAACTGATCGGGCCGTGCGTTTTCGGTTGATGCGCATCCGACCAGCACGATGGCCGGAGCCCGCAAAAACTTGCCGCGGGTCTTGTCGAGTTTCGCCTCGTTGGTCTCGCCTTGGGAACCTTGAAATTCGGCAGTCACCGCTCCCAACGTCGATCTGGCACCTCCAGTGACGACGGCAAAACGCCACGGCTCGGTGAGGTGATGGTTAGGGGCCCACGTCGCCAATTCAATCAACTCGGAAACCACGCTCGGTGTGATGTCTTGTGTTTGATCGATGCGAAGGTTGGTACGGCGGCTCCGAATGGCGTCAAACAGGGGAATTGCAGTCACGGTCTCCATTCTGGTGCACCTGAACCACAACTTGACTGCAGAAGCTGTTGGCGGATGTGTCTTGCGTCTCCTATCGTCTGATGGCATGGCTGCTTCGAAATCACCGACAACAACATCTCGATCAATCCGCAACTTCATCAATGGCGAGTTCGTCGATGCCAGTGATGGCCGCACCACGGCAGTGGTCAACCCTGCAACTGGAGAAGTCTTCGGGCAGGCAGCCCTATCGGGTGCCGCCGACGTTGATGCGGCGATGCGGTCGGCACGGGCTGGGTTTGAAACGTGGCGTGACTCCACCCCATCGGAACGATCACTTGCGCTGATCCGGATGGCTGATGCAGTCGAAAAGCGTTCCGAGGAACTGATTGCTGCTGAATGTGAAAACACCGGTAAGCCGACTGCGTTAACCCGCTCGGAAGAGGTCCCCCCGATGGTCGACCAGATCCGCTTCTTTGCTGGAGCGGCCCGAATGCTGGAAGGAAAGGCAACGGCGGAATACATGAGGGGGATGACCTCATCAATTCGCCGTGAACCAGTTGGGGTGGTCGCCCAGGTGGCACCGTGGAAC
>JANMEI010000247.1:0-6209 GCA_031376865.1 Acidimicrobiia bacterium
TGGAAGAAACACAGTGGATAGAAGAAGAAGACGACAAAAAAAAGGTACGGAGATATCATAAATGTATATGTGCAATTTGATCATAATCAATCGGTGCAATGCCCCAATATTACACCTATTTACTGGTGATGTGTCCACATACGAAAAGTTTGGGCAGATTTCTGGGTATACCCGCGGTGAGATGTTGGAACTGGCTGCTGAACGCGGTGGAAACATCGAGGACCCCAACAAACGCTATCCGTTGGACTTTGTGCTGTGGCAGCCGTCGTTGTCCGATGAACCGGCCTGGGAATCGCAGTGGGGCCCTGGCCGTCCTGGTTGGCATATCGAATGCAGTGCGCTGTGTATGCGCGAGTTGGATACCACCACGATTGACTTACATGGTGGTGGTGAAGATCTGATTTTCCCGCACCACGAGTGTGAAGCGGCGCAGAGCGAAGCGGTGACCGGTAAGCCATTGGCCAACCTGTGGATGCACCAGGCCTACGTGAAGTTGGACGGCGTCAAGATGAGTAAGTCGCTCGGCAATTTGGTCTATATGTCGAAGCTGATCGAAGACGGTTGGGACCCGATGACGATCCGGATGATCATTGTCAGCCATCACTATCGCGACGGGTGGGAATGGTTTGATCACCTACTACCCACCGCTGCCGACCGCATGGCCAAGTGGCGTGCGGCTGGGTCGGGCGATGGAGCCCTAGAGGCGGTGCGAGCATGTCTCGATAACGATCTCGACATGCCCGGCGCAGTTGCTGCTATTGATGCTTCGGTTGCAGCAGGCCACGGCGCATCCGCCGCCGCAGCCCTCCTCGGCATCGTTCTTTAGGGAGCTCGATTCCTAGCCGTTTTGGACCAAGTGGACAGGGTCACCGATCAACTGAACGCTCCATGTCGTTGCGTCGGTCATGCTGAGGAACGGCGATCCCGAGTTTTGTCGGAGCGGAGTGTACCGAATCTTCCACCATCCACCCTGAGGCGGCGTCGCCGAATCAACACAAGGCTTGGTGGGGTCGGTGACGCCAGTTACGGCATCAGGTCCGGTGCCAGAATTGCAGCCGTAATTCAATGGAATTTGCACCTGGAGCGCAACCAGACGCCCGTTGAAACGACCAGCCTCGCAGGTGATAAGTGTACTTGCAATTACGATTGTAGAGGTTGGTGCGCTACACAGACCTTCGGGCGGTGTGGTCGCCACTGCTCGTGCGGAGAAGTTCGAATAGCCCGCTCGACTGCCTAACACTTGCGGGGAAATCGATGCTGTGCATCCGGGTGTGAGTCCAGTCAAAGTGGTGTTCCAGTTGCCTGCCACCGATAGCTTCAGTTTGTTGTCTTCACCGATCCCGCTGCATGGATCGCCGAGCGATGCGCCCACGGGGTCAAGGGCGTTTCCCGTTGGATCGTTCACCCCAGGATCGTCAATTGCCCAGTTGAAACGCTGTTTGCAGTAGTAGCCAGGGGTCGGTTCGGTCACTGACTCCGATCCGTCTGAGCACTGACTGGTTGCTGCTATCGGCCGAAGTACTTCGATCTGGTCTCCACCTTCTCCGATGTCCCATAGGTTGAGCACTACCGTTTTTCCTCGGAAGAGAGCAGCTGGCGTCAACTGCGCAAGGTAAAATTCAGCCACGTTCGGAACAGATGCAGAAACCGACATCGTCGAGTCACCGGAGACCGAAGGGCACTGGTTATCGGTGACCGATTTGCATTGGGCGTACGAGCCAAACGCACCCTTGGAGGCACGAATCGAAAACGCGTTGGCGCCGAAGCTAGCTGCGGACGAAACCGTGCGAACATTGACTCGATACTTTCCCCGTTTTGAGTTGGCCGGAATGACCACGAGGGGGCGCCACTTCAGGCTGTCCTTGTCGCAGTTCGGTGCCGACACAATTTGTGCCACAGGCTCGGGAGTGCCGGTCGGCAACACGTCGGGAATATAGTCATGGTTCGCATCGGCAGCGGAAATGACAGCTCCTGCATCAACGGAGGCCCACGGATCTGTTGCGTTCAAGCAGGTCCGGAATTCCGCCACTGCATTCGGTTCGGTGACGCCGTTTGGGTCGATGCCGTTGATCACGTTCTGCTCGTATGGCAGCGGCACGTTGGTGAGCGGCATCGCGACGTCGTCGGAATAGTCGACCGGAGTCTCGTCTGCCGGGTACACCCGGAAGTTTGTCGTCACACGAACATCGGCAGGACGAACTTGTCCGGCGGCGGGGGTGGCGCCGGTGCACGTTGTCGGGTTCAGCAGGAAGCTTGCGTTTGTGCAATTGATTCCGAGTAGCGCTCGGACTCCATAGGAGTCTGGTTTGATTTTCGGAGCGCCGCCCCGCTGGAAGTTCTGCAGCGAATCGGGATTAAACACCGGGTCAAAGACTTCGATTGTGATGTCTTGCGTAGTGTTGTCACCGTTCACGCACGGAGCTGGCAACACCACGCCTCCTGATTCGGAACAAGGGATGTCGACGATGTAGTTGTAGCCACGATCGTCGTAGTCGCGATTGAGGGAAACACCAGGAAAGAGGTTGGCTGGTGCCGCTGTCTTTTCCGCTGAGATTTGGGCGATCCTGTTGTTGAATAGGGCCGTAGGGTCGGTCACTGATGTTTGGCCCGAATTGAAATCGCAGATGCGGTAGTGGCGATTCGTTGACAAGTCGGCAGGCGTCGTGGTGGTGTTGATGTTTGTCCCGTCGTAGCGAGTTGAGAACATATCTCCCTGTTCTTTAGCTGCACATGGACCGTGGACGGTTAGCCAGAAATTCTGGGGCGTGGTGTCCATCCCCTTGCCAGGGCCGGTGGTGTCTGTGCCAGTGAGGTCACCTGAACCAATAGCGTTCAGTACCGATCCGAGCGGAATGTTGGAGACGTATTCTGCCGTAGCCGTCTTCGATATGTCCCAGCTGTCTTTGAACAGTCGACCAAAAAACAACTTTACTTTGGCATCCCGAACGGTCACTTTGATTTGACGATTCGTTCCAGGAATGCTTTCCGCGCTGACGGTAATGTTGTTGAGGTTGTTTTGGGCGGCATTTTGCTTAGCGACCTGGCGGGCAATGCGTTGTGCGTCAGGCAAGTTGGGCATACGAACCACTCCAGCTAGCGCTGCGGTGTCAGCGAGGCGCTGAACTTCGACACCGCGGGCATAAAAGTAAGTCACATCAGTAGCAGCGGATACCAAGGTGAGCAGCAACGGCAGCAAGATGGCCGTCATGACCATCACGTACCCCTTCTCCTCACGGCGACGAGCGATGCGGGTGTGGAGCTTGCGAGTGCGTGACGACTGCTGGCGCGCAATAGACCGAACACCTTGTCGTGGTTGAATCATTGTGTTCTCCTGGGTTCGATTTGCACAATCGAGTTGTGATTGACCTTGCGCGAAGGGACAATGCCGGTTGTCGAGGTGTAGGTGGTTCGGATGTACGTACCGACGTAGTCGACTGGACCGTTGATCCAATCTCGTCGGCGTGGGCCAGGCCAAAAACGGTCAAGACTCGGGTAGCCCGCTTGCGCCTGGAGAAAGTCGTACGTAAATGCCGACTTTTGAGCTGGCATCAACGCAAGATTTCGCGGGTAGTACACGTTGCACGCAATATCACTTGAGTTGGAGTTCCAGTCAAAGCCCTCGACGCTCGTCACTAATGGCGACGACATCAACGCACTGGTAGGAGTAGCCCTGAATACTCCATGTGGTGTCAGCGGATCCGTGTCGCTCTTGCCTGCTTCGGCTGCTGCAATGCACTCCGCCGGAGCAGTCGCTTTGATGTTCTTTGCTTTATAGATGATGACGTAGTCAATTGCTCCGCCGAGACGTCGGATCTGATTGCGCGAAACGTACAATGCTGAGTAGTCGGCATTCGTGGAGCGCCCGGCAATGGCAACTTCATGGCCTGCTTCAGTGGCTGCGTTTCGGCCGGTGCTCCAAAACATGAAGAACAAACCGAACTCAATGACGGCCAGCACAATGCCCATAAAGATCCCGAATATCAGGGCGCCTTCGACAACTGCGGCACCTCGTTCTCCGTTGCGGGCATAACGTCGCTTTTCGAGGAAACGAGTCATACGGATCCGTTCTGGAAGCGAAGTTGGTGCTTTCTGGTTTTTGGATTTGCAGTTCGTAATCATCATGTGTTGCCGTCAACGATGACAACCGTGGTGGTTACCTTCGTGGTAGTAGTCGTGAGCTTTGTTGTGGTGGTAGTCGAGGTAGTCGTTGTCGGCTTGGTGGTGGTTGTGACCTTGGTTGTGCTGGTGGTCGACGACGTGGTGGTTGGCTTGGTCGTGGTGGTCGTCGTTGCAACAGTCGTGGTTGGTTTGGTTGTTGTCGTCGACGTCGTCGGTGGTTTGGTCGTTGACGTGGTGACCTTGGTCGTTGGCGGCACTGTCGAAGTGGTGGCCGCTGGTTTGGTCGTGGTGGTGACTTTTGTCGTGGTGGTCGTTGTGCTGGTGGAGGTCGTCGTCGGCGCCGGCTCGTCGTCAGTGATGGTGCCGGTTCTCGACCGGGTTCCTGATGCGACTCCACCAGGTGCTGTTGCCTTCACGGTGAATGTGCGAGTACCGGTGTACACAGAGTTATTCGCTGTGGTCACTGCGATGGTACAGGTCAGAAAACCTTTTGGAATGAAGCACGTTGCTGGCACTCCAACCTCTCCGGCCGTTGCGGTACCACCGTTTCGGGATAGCGAGAACGTCACGTCTTGACTAGCTGGATACGCCAGCGTGATCGACGAGTTAAAGGTTGTGCCTTCGGGGGCGGTCCCAGGGCTGAAATTTGCGAATGTCCAGGTGGGTGGCGGCGTGTTGTCGGTGATGGTTCCGGTGGCCGACGCTTTCGCCGGATCAATCGAACCTGTGTCGGTCGAAGTGAGGTTCAGTTTGAACGTTTCGTTCGGTTCAAACAGTTTGTCAGCACAAATCTGGACCCATGCACCGCCGGTAACCGACCCTGCAGGGATGGTGGCCTTCCACCCGGACGCCGAGCGATAATCCATTCCTGGACATGAGTTTGACCCACTTGCGCCGCCCGGAATGTCTTGCGTCGAGTAGAAGACGTTAACTTCAGTGGCAGAAGGATGACTCAACGTCAGCGGAAACTCGTACCAAACTTCGGGAGAGTCTGCGGGACCTTCGGCAATTGGAGAAGGGTTTGACACAGACACGACGAGGGGGGGTGTCTTGTCGACGATTGTTGCTTTTCCGGTGGTGATGCCACCCGATGCACCGTTGATGTTTTCGAGTTTGACAACGAAGGTCTCAGCGGGATCGGTGATGTTGTCCGTGTTGGCCTTGGTGGGTATGTTGACGGGGCCAGAACTACCAGCTGCGATGGTGTACGACGTCAGGGGGATTGCGTCGTAGTCGTTGTCTGGGCTTCCTGCGAGGGCGGATTCGTCGAAGCTCTGAACGGTGAAGGTGATGTCGGTTCCGGCAGGATTGGTGAGGCTCACTACAAAGTTGGCAGTTCCGCCTTCGTCAATGCTGATGCTGTTGATGCTGATAACCGGTTGAACATCGTCATCATTGATCGTGCCCGTTGCTTCCAGTGTTCCCTGAATTTTTCCGACGTTGTCGAGCAATCCCCCAGTGCCTCCGCTGATCTGAACCTTGAAGGTTTCGCCAGGTGGCTCCCAGAAGTTGTCGTTTTTCACTTTGAAACAAATGTCGCGGTAGGCCTGCCCTGGAGCAAAGTCAATGTTGGCGCCGGAGGTGGAAACAGACTGGTAATCGGTCGCTGCGGAGGCCGTTCCATCTGACGTTGTGAGTTCGACAGTTTCGGCTGTAGCTGGAGTCGGCGTAATTGATATTCGGAAGTTCACACAAGGCAGCGAGGCGCTTTCTTGAACCGGACTGTTGAGGGCCTGTATGTTGACTTTTGGCCACTTGAAGCAGCCAGCGGGGGGACTTGAGCCGCTGCATGGATCTTTTTCGCGCTGGTTCACCGTTGGTGAGGGTTCAAGGCGGAACATGGTCCAGTCGCTGAGGACCTGGTTTTCGCGAAAGAATCCAGTGACGAAACTGTGCTTCAACTGAATGTAGATACCCATAGAGGTTGGGTTAGCAACACTACGAACACGCGATGCGAGCACAGTCCCGCCTGAGCTAACTCCGGTCGGACAAAACGGCCGACTCGGGGAACCTGAGGTTGAGCATCCAAACGTGTTTTGCAGGCGTGAACCCCACAGCGCACCGTTAGCGTCGTAGAAGTAGTCGAGGTT
>JANMEI010000283.1:0-1787 GCA_031376865.1 Acidimicrobiia bacterium
GTGAAGGCAATATGGAGCAACCGAGTCCGCCAACTGGTGTCTGCATTTCGCACTTGATAGTCAACCTGGACGGCCAACTCACCCGCGCGTAGACGAGCAGCACACGAGGTCAACAAATTGCGGCTCACCACCGTGTCGGCATCGACAACCACCACAGCATCGGTATTGCCCTCGGCGATCAACGACTGAAACGCAAACTCAAGGGCATACCCTTTGCCGCGTTGATCGAGGTTGTGACGCTCCAACACTTCGGCCCCGGCAGCGCGGGCCAGCGTAGCGGTGTTGTCGGTGCAGTTGTCTGCAACCACCACCACTCGTCGACGGCTGGTTGGATAGGTCGTTGCCAGCAAACTGGCTACCGTTTCTTGGATGTCGGCGGCCTCGTTATGAGCGGGGACAACTACAGCCAGACGGATCGACTCATCGGGTGCGTAAACCCGCAGCCGCACTGGTACTGACAGGGCGGCGAGGTACAACCCGGCCATCGCACCAGGGGCCGCGACGATGCCAGCAGCAGCATCGAGGATTCGGCTGGCCGAGGCTAGCGATGAGGACGACGACACGAACAGATCAGTCTGTGATTTCGGCAAGAACCGGAAGGCTGAGTTTGCGTGAAATCTGCCAGGACTCGATGAAGGCTCCCTTGCTGAGATCGGCAAGTGCCGCCACCAAGATGGCACCAACAACGCCTGCACCAACACCGAGGATGTACGACTTGAGGCGACCATTCAATGCGCGCTTAGGTGCTTGCGGTTCTTGCGACACTGAGTACCGAGTCTGAAAGTCGATCTTTGCTGCGCGGAGCGTGAGCTGACCTTTTTCGTAAGTTGCTTCAGCATTGGCTTGCTTCGCCTGCGCCGCGCTCAACAGTCCTTGATCGGCCGCAGCAATCTCCAACGGGCCAGCGTTACCGATTCGATTATTGACCTCTTCGAGTAGAGACTGAGCCTTTTCGGCGTCCTCTTTCAAAATGACCACGATCGTTTCGATCTGGGTCACTTCGTTCAGCCGACGGTCAGCGATGAAGTTGTCTTGCAACTTCTTGGCAATGTTTGTAGCCGTGATGGGATTCGTCCAGGTGGACGTGATGATGGTTTCAAAATTGCCATCACCTGTCGGCACCGAAACCTCGATGCTCTCGCGTAGTTTGTCAACGGCGTCGCGCCGGTCAGCAATCGGATCTTCAATCGGCGGACGTATCTTCTGAAGCAGCCGGCCAATGGGGCTGGTGTTTGCCTTGATTTCGTCAACCAGTTTGAGGTCGTCAACGATCAGTTCCAGGTTCTTTTGCTGCAACACCGACTCGCGAACACCCTGACGAGGGTCTTGGTCGCTGCGAGGTTCGCCTGGAGCAATCAACTCTCCCGTGACTTTCGTTGGCTTCAATTGCATGACGGAGTACGACAGATACTGCTTCGGCGTCGAATAGCCCAACATGATCGCCGCGCTCGAAATGGCCAGAAACGTCAACAGCGCGCGGGTGATGTGCCGGCGCACCGATCGGAACAACATTCCGAACATCTGTTGCGCTTGACGAACATCGAACAGTTCGCCTGCTTCGCCGGGTGCGAGTTCTCGATCCATCATGGACATGGGAAGTTCCTTTCGAACACCCCAATGATGGCGCGTTCAGATTTCATCGGAACCACCACGAATGATGAGCCGACTGGTCATTCGACACATCTTCCTCGATTATCGAGGAAGCGACGGCCCTGACGGGTTGACATCAACGGTTTTGGCCGGTCGGACACGAGCAGCCAGAAGACGGGCAACCAGTTGCCGCCACA
>JANMEI010000365.1:0-4068 GCA_031376865.1 Acidimicrobiia bacterium
CGCCCGCGACATTGCGCAACACGCCGGCGCCCCGGGGCGGGTGGGCAAACCCCACCGGCGGACAAAAACTCGCTCAACGATTTGCCCGCTCATCGTCGAATTTGGGCAAAAAGCGGCCACGATAAGCGTTGAGTCAGCAAAAAAGTCCACTGATGTTCCAGATCTTTGCTCAAGTTGGTTGTACTCAGCGCCGATGAAGTGGACGTGAACGAGTCGTCATCTTCCTTGGAATCTCTGCTTGCTGTTGGCCCACAAACTGGCGTCATCGGCAAAGCTACTGACATGGCAGAGCTGCAGGGAGAACGGATGACCGAAGGAGACCGCGAACGTCGAGTTGCGCTCACTGATGAACTCACCCACCTGGCCAATCGCCCTTCCCTGCTCCTCGAGGCAGGTAGGGCACTGGATCGATCAAGTCGCCACCGACGCCATGCGGGGTTGCTAGTAGTTGGTTTGGATCGCTTTTCGTTGGTTGACGATTCGCTTGGACGCCAGCTGAGCAACGAAGTGCTGCGCGAAGTTGCCTCGCGCCTCCAAAAGGCGGCACGGACGCATGACCTTGTTGCTCGACTTGAGGGTGATCGCTTTGGTGTATTGCTGGACATGCTGCATGACCCGCAAGAAGTGATTGCCGTAACCGGTCGAATCGAAGGAGCGTTGCGCGAACCAATGCAGGTAGCCGAGCACAGCATCAGCCTCACGGCAACCGTCGGTATCGCAGTGAGCGACGGCGACGCTTCGGCAGGCGATCTTCTCGACCAAGCGTTGGCTGCCATGTATCGGGCCAAGCGTCTCGGTGGAGCTCGCTGGGAAATTTACGACGCGACGCTTCGCGCTGAAACTGTTGGTCGAATTCGCATGGAGTCAGAACTTCGAAGTGCGATTAGCACCGGAGGTTTTCGTCCGTGGTATCAACCGATCATTAACGTTGCCACCGGCGATGTTGTTGCCATTGAGGCGTTTGTTCGTTGGATTCATCCCGACCTTGGCGTGTTGCCGCCGGGGGCGTTTCTCAGCGTTGCCGAAGACTGTGGCCTGCTGCCCAGCCTGTGGCGCGTGATGTTGGACGACGCATCTTCGTTCATTGCACGTTTGCGTTCGAGCGCACCGCACTTGGCCAATCTTGGGCTGGTACTCAACCTCTCACCACGTCAAATCGGTCAGCCCGGTCTGGTCGAAAGTTTGCGAACGAAGTTTGAGCAGCATGGCCTGTCGCCATCCGTATGCACACTTGATTTGCAGTTGGCAACCATCGCGAACTTGTCCCGTCACCGTGACGTGTTGATGGAGCTACGCGCCATTGGTGTTGGGATCGCACTTGATGACGTCGGTTCCGCTGGACTGCCGATCGCCGAGTTACGCGAGTTCCCGGTCGATGTGTTGAAGCTTGATCCGTCGCTGACTGCATCAATGACCAGTGGCTCGACTGACTCCGGGATGGTGCTTGGTTTGGTTCACGTGGCACGAGCACTAAATGCCATTGTCATCGCCGAGGGTGTTGAACGATTGAACGTGCTCCGCCAGGTTGAGACGGTCGGGATTAGCCATGCCCAAGGGCACCTGATTTGCCCGGCGCTGCCGGAAGAAGACTTGATCCCGTTGTTGGCGCGGCCCCGTCCGTTTGTCGATCAACTCAGCGGATCGACCGAGGATTAACGCCCGTAGTTACGTTTGCGAGACGGAAGTCTCACAGCGTCGGCAATCGGTGAGCCGTAGGATCTCGCATCGTGTTACTCGCCACCGTTTCTACCGACCTTCCCCTCTGGAAGGCAATCGTTCTGGGACTCGTCGAGGGAATCACTGAGTACCTCCCGATCAGTAGCACCGGGCACCTCTTGGTGATTGGGCACCTACTCGGCCTGGGCGACATCAGCGGCGATCAAAAGGTTGCCTTAGACGCGTACTCGGTCATCATTCAGTTCGGCGCAATTGCGGCAGTGCTGGTTATCTCGTGGCGACGAGTGCTGTCGGTGTTGAACGGATTGATCGGCCGTGACGCGGTTGGTCAAAAGCTCCTGATCGCACTGGTATTGGCATTTATCCCTGCTGCGGTCATCGGCAAGGGAGGCGATTCCTTGATCAACGAGAAGTTATTGAAGCCGTGGCCAGTGGTCATCGCATGGATAGTGGGTGGTGTGCTGATGCTGGTGTTGTGGCCTAATTTGAAGGATCGCCAGGGTGCAGCACTGGAAACCATTACGCCGAAACAGGCACTCATTATCGGAGTGGCTCAAACCGCTGCACTGTGGCCCGGTACCAGCCGTAGCTTTGTGACAATCCTGGCCGCATTGTTGGTTGGGCTCAGCTTGAGCGCTGCTGTCGAATTCAGCTTCTTGCTTGGCTTGATGACCTTGACTGCCGCCAGCGCATATTCGTTCGCTACAGACGGATCCACGGTGTTCGACACCTATGGAACCACGGCGCCGATTGTGGGCATCCTCGTGGCAGCCATTTCTGCGTTTATTGCGGTGAAGTTTATGGTGAGCGCGTTACAAAAATTTGGGCTCAGACCTTACGGCTGGTATCGCATCGGCGCAGGAGTCTTAACCGCCGGGCTCCTTCTCGGCAACGTCATCAAGTAAGCCCTTCGGTCTTCGCTATACACGCTTTTGGATGCGGGACCATTCGTCTTTCAGGCCGACGGTACGGTGGAATACCTTTGATTTCGCGTCGTAGCTGAAGTAGCCAAGGCGTTCAAATTGAATGTGGGTTTCATCAGCCACTTCCGACAGTGAGGGTTCGCCCCAACCAGTGACAACCGTGCGAGACGCGGGGTTCAAGAACTCAAGAGAGTCACGCCCCTCGTGTGAGTCGGGATGCGGATCATTGAACAGGTGGTGATAGAGGTGCGCGGTGATTGGCACTGCATGGGCGGACGACACCCAATGCAATGTGGTCTTGACCTTTCGTCCGTCCGGCGAGTTACCACCCTTAGTTTCGGGGTCATACGTGACCTGTACTTCGACAACATCACCTTGATCGTTTTTGATCACTTCCGTGCACTTCACGAAGTAGGCATTTCGTAAGCGCACTTCATTTCCTGGGAACAACCGGAAGTACTTCGGCGCCGGGACTTCCATGAAGTCTTCCGATTCCAGGTACAACTCACCGGAGAAGGGAATCTGGCGGATGCCCGCCGTTGGGTCTTCCGGATTGTTCGTTGCTTCGAACCATTCGACCTGACCCGCTGGCCAGTTGGTGATGACCACCTTGATTGGGTGCAACACCGCAAGACGGCGGACGGCCTGCTTGTTGAGGTCTGTCCTGATGAATGATTCGAGCAGTTCGACTTCATTGACCGAGTTGGTTTTGGCTACGCCGATATGTGCGCAGAAGGCTTTGATGGCTTCGGCGGGATAACCGCGTCGACGCAAACCACGCAGCGTTGGCATGCGTGGGTCATCAAAACCGTCAACCATCTTCTCTTGCACCAGGTGCAGCAGCTTGCGCTTTGACATCACCGTATGGGTGAGGTTAAGTCGGGCAAACTCGTATTGGTGCGGCAGTGGTTCAGGCAAATCAAGATTGCTGAGGAACCATTCATACAGCGGACGATGGGCGTCAAACTCGAGCGTGCAGATGGAATGCGTGATGCCTTCGGCGGCGTCACACTGACCATGCGCCCAGTCATAGGTGGGATAGATACACCAGGCACTGCCCGTGCGGTGGTGATGCACTTTTCGGATGCGATACAGGATTGGATCGCGCATCTGCCCGTTGGTGTGGGCCATGTCGATCTTGGCGCGTAGGACCTTTTGACCATCGTCAAATTCACCTGCGCGCATACGAGCGAACAGATCAAGATTTTCGTCGACACTGCGATCACGGAACGGGCTATTGACACCGGGGACACCGATGGCGCCGCGGGTGGCAGAAATGACTTCGGCACTTTGGTCGTCAATGTAGGCAAGCCCTTTGCCAATCAACACTTGCGCCCAGGTATACAGCTGTTCAAATCGATCGGAGGCGTACTGAATGTCGCCAGACCATTCGAACCCAAGCCAACGAATGTCGTCTTGGATGGCGCGCACATAATCGGCATCTTCAGTAACCGGGTTGGTGTCGTCG
>JANMEI010000406.1:0-2834 GCA_031376865.1 Acidimicrobiia bacterium
CCTATCCCCCACGAAAGAAAACCCTCTTCTGCGCCTACTTGAATCTGCGCATCACACGTGGACAGCGAATCGAGCTGAGTCCATTTTACCGAAGTGACTACGCCGTTTATCTTCAGCCCTTGAAGGGCCACGACCGGATCAACTTTCGGGCAAATTTCTGGCTTGGTTATAGACAGCAGGTTCGAGTCTCCGGGCCTCACCACCAGTTCCGGCCCAGCAAGCCACAACTTTGTCGAGTCATTTGAGTACAGCGAATCGCCGGTGCCCGACGTTGCACTTCCTACAGCTGGCGGCCGAATTGATGTTGGTGCCAGAGCGGAGGGTACGGCTTGGCTGCTGCATCCCCCAAGGCAAATTGCAGATGCGAGAGCGAGTGCTTGTTTCCGACGAGCCATTCGTCACTGTAAACGAGAACGCTCTAGCCCAGGGATTTTCATTGCACCTTCTTTTCGTGGACCACCAGACCGTTCATGATCGTCAGTTCTGAAACGGTTTCGCCGATGGTGTCGGAGTCAACCGTCAAGATGTTCTGACTGAGTACGGCGAGGTCGGCCAGCATCCCAATTTGTAACGAACCCACCTCACCAAACGGAAGCGCAGCAGCCGAACCGGTTGTGTACATAGCTAATGCTTGCTCGATGCTGACGGCTTCACCGGGAACAAACTGTTGAGCCTCTTTGTTGTCTCGTCGAGTAACAGCGCGCTGCATTGCAACAAACGGGCTAAAGCCACTGACCGGCCAGTCGCTACCGCCGGCGACAGTTGCACCGGCATCGGTGACTGACTTGATTGGATAGACGCGGGAATATCGGTCCTTGCCCATAAAGGGCTCAAGGGCTTCAACGGTGTATGCCTCGCGGAAAGCCCACTCAGCTTGAAAATTCGCGATGACATTGTTCTTGGCAAATCGCGGATAGTCAGCAGGATCAACGATTTGCAGGTGCACAATTTGATCTCGGGTTCTTGGGGTGTCGATTCCCATGGCTTGAGAGAACTCGAATGCGTCAAGTGCCGTTCGCACCGCTCGATCGCCAATGGCATGTACGTGTACAGATATTCCAGCCTGGTGCAGCGCTGCAACCTGCTCGTTGAACAGCTTCGGGTCGTAGTACAAATCGCCCAGGTTCGTCGTTGGCTTTCCATCAGCATCCAGATACGGATCAATCATTGCTGCGGTCCAGGTGGGCGCTTCGATGACTCCGTCAGCGAACACTTTGACTTGATCGACCGTCAGCCGGGTAGGCGATCCGGGGTGTTTGGACACGAACGCCGTTGCTTGTGCGGCTAACTCTGTTGCTGGCTTGGTCATATCTTGCAGCACGTAGGACCCGGCCACCCTGATGGGAAGGGCGTCCGACTTCATCAACGATTCGTACACAGCAATGTTGTCGTCATTCAAGGCAGGATCTCGAATTGAGGTGATGCCAACCGCGCTGAGTTCTTTCAAGGCCACCTTCGTAGCCGCCACGCTTTGCTCGTTCGTGGGCTTGGGAATCAGCGCGGCAACAAGGCCCGTAGCAGCGTCAATCAACTTCCCGGTTGGGTCGCCCTTTGCGTCGCGTTCGACCTTCCCCCCTTCAGGGTCTTTTGTCTCACGTGTGATGCCCGCAGCTTTCAGACCGGCCGAGTTGACCCAGCCGGTATGTCCGTCTGAACCACCGAAGAAGGCGGGGCGGTCAGCGACCAGTGAGTCGAAATCTTTGGCAGTTGCGATCAGGGCGGCTGGATTCACCGCGACGACCAGCAGCCAGGTGTCGGGTGCCGCCGGCGCATCGGCAAGGCATGCCCCAATGATCGGCTTCATGAGCTCAATCGTCAATTCAGCATCAGCCAGCGTGCACAAACCAGCAGCATCAGCACCTGATACCGCATGAATATGAGAATCGATCAAACCTGGAACCACGAGGCGGCCGTTCAATTCAACGACACGAGTGGTGTCGCCGATGTAATCGTTCATCTCCTGATCGGACCCCACAGCCACGATCTGATTACCGCTGATAGCGACCGCAGTTGGAACACCGCTGGTCTTGCTTTCGTTCTTTGTCCCCGAGTAAATGACCCCTCCACGCAGAACCAAGGACGCAGCGCTCCTGGTCACCGCACTGCTCGGGCTACTCGCAACCGTTTCATCGACAGTCGTTTGGTTGGTTCTGGTAGATGATGTGCATGCCATCAGCATCGAGGAGGCGAAAACCACGGTTGCAACACAACGAGACCAATCGCACTGGGGCATTTTCATAGGTAGTCACTACTTTCTTGGAGGAACACTGGTGGCTCTCCGTAGTCGCCGTTGAGAGTCAAAAAGTTCACCAAACCGAAAATACAGAGAGCCCTCACTCTTTGCTATGGTCCGGTCGGAAGTTCTGACAATTGCTGCCTCACGGCGGCTACATAAAACTGGAGGCCCCCCGCCATGAAGTTTCGAAGCTTGCTCCTTGTTCCTTTGCTGGGCATCGCCCTGAGTTCGGCGGTGGTGCCGCTGGAACGTGCTGAAGCACAAACAACGAAACAGTTTGTGTGGTGGCGGGGAGTCAATCTGTCTGGTGGCGAGTACGCCGAGTCTGCCCAGCCTGGTGTGCTTGGCACCAACTACCAGTACCCAAATCAGCGGTCGGTCGACTACTTCTCCAGCAAAGGAATGAACGTCTTTCGGTTCCCGATTTTGTGGGAACGGATTCAGCCCCAGCTGTTCGATCCATTCAACGAAACCGAAACTGCGTTGATCGACAAGTTCATTGCCGAGACCACTGCTAAAAGACAAATTCGTCATTCTCGATCCGCACAATTACGGCCGGTACGGACAGGGTCGGAAGACTTCTGATGTGGGTCCAGAG
>JANMEI010000463.1:0-3301 GCA_031376865.1 Acidimicrobiia bacterium
TGATGTTCACCAGCGGCACCGCCGGATCACCACGAGCCGCCATGCTCACGCACGGCAACTTACGATCCAACATCGAACAGATGCAGCGATCCAGTGGCACGGTCAACCGCGACGACACGTTGCTATGTGTGTTGCCGCTCAGCCATATCTATGGACTCAATACAACCTTGCATTTGGGGCTCCTTGCTGGAGCAAAAGTGCTGTTAGTGCAACGGTTCGATCCCACCTCGAGCCTGCAATCCATCACTGATCACCATGTCACCGTGATTGCTGGCGTGCCGCCTATGTACGAAGCATGGGCGTCGCTTCCCGATTCCGACGCAGCGGCAGATTCATTTGTACACGTACGAATCTTGGCGAGTGGCGCATCCAAACTTGAGTCACTTGTTGCGTCGCAATTCGCAACCCGTTTCGGCAAGCGGATCGGCGAAGGTTACGGCCTGACCGAGGCCAGCCCGACGGTTACCTCGGCTTCGTTTCCTTCACCCCGTCATGGAACTATCGGGCTTCCCCTGCCGGGTCTCGATGTTCGAGTTGTCGATGAATCGGGCGATGACGTGGTAGTTGGTGATCCGGGCGAGTTATGGGTGAAAGGTCCAAATGTCTTCGTCGGTTACTGGAACGATGCTGACGCAACGGCACGGGCGTTAGACAACAATGGTTGGCTGCACACCGGTGACATCGCCGTGGTCAGTGGTGATGGATCGTTGTCGCTGGTTGATCGAGTGAAGGACCTGATCATTGTGTCGGGGTTCAACGTGTTCCCGGCGGAAGTTGAAGACGCACTGTTGCAACACCCAGGGATCCAACAGGCTGCCGTCATAGGTGTTGCCCACCCGCACACCGGAGAATCGGTAAAGGCATTCGTGGTGGCCAAACCCGACCGGATGCTCGATGAAGACGAAGTGATCGACTTCTGCGCCACCCAATTGGCCAAATACAAGTGCCCATCCAAAGTGCTGATGGTCACCGAGTTGCCTCGCATGGGCAGCGGAAAGATTATCCGCCGCGAGCTTGCCTAGTTTTTGAAGGGATGTTGACCTGCCCAACGTCAGTCGGCACGGCAAACGAAAGCTTGTGAATGCGTGCACAATCGCCCTAGGGTGGGAGCGTGAGCAGAGGTAACCGCCGGATTCCCGATGCCACCGTTGCCCGCCTTCCTCTGTACCACAGGGGATTGTTAGAGCTCCTGCGGTCGAAGCGAACAACCGTCTCGTCCGAAGCGCTGGCCGACATGACCGGCGTCAATGCCGCAAAAGTCCGCAAAGACCTGAGCTACATCGGGACCTACGGCACCCGCGGCGTAGGGTACGACGTCGAAAACCTGCTCCACCAAATCGGACGCGAACTGGGTCTCACGCAAAACTGGCCGGTCGTCATCGTCGGGATCGGCAACCTTGGTCGAGCGTTGGCCTCGTACGGGGGATTTAGCGCCCGTGGTTTTCGTATAGCTGCACTGTTGGATGCCGATCCGACCAAGGTAGACCAACAATTCGGCGACCTCGCTGTGCGTCCAACCCTTGATTTAGCGGGGATTGTGGCCGAACACGACTCAGTTATCGGCGTCATTTCGACCCCCGGTGGGGCGGCCCAGGAAGTCGCCGATCTGATGGTGGCGAGCGGTATCACGTCGATTCTCAACTTTTCACCGGCGGTGTTGTCGGTTCCTGACGATGTGACAGTGCGCCGAGTCGATCTGGCGTTGGAGTTACAGATACTGTCGTTTCACCAACAACACCGAGGCAATGCAGCGGCGGAGCCCATCGGTGACGGCGATCACGCTTCGCTTTTGTTGGTAGAGCACAACGAAAGCGATAGCGTCTACTCCTAATGAGCACGGTCGTCGCAGTGAGCGTCAATCACCACACCGTGCCTCTGCACATGCTGGAACGCATGACCGTGCATCCGAGCACCCTTGCCAAGGTGCTCGTTGACCTGCAAGATCGAGACCACCTCAGTGAAGTAGTGGTCCTGTCTACCTGTAACCGCACCGAGGTCTACGCTGTCGCCGAAACCTTCCACGGTGCCTTGGGCGACATCAACCGCTTCTTCTCTGGGCTGTCTGGCTTCGACGTTCACCGTTTCGTTGATCACCTCATCACCGCCTACGACGAGGGTGCCGCATCGCATCTGTTTGGTGTTGCGGCTGGTTTGCGATCAGCCGTCGTTGGCGAACACGAGATTTTGGGCCAAGTTCGCACCGCCTGGGACAGTGCGCGTGACGCCGGAACCTCTGGACCGCGGCTCGATGCACTGTTCCGTCATGCACTGGAAACCGGCAAACGAGCCCGAACCGAAACCGCTATTTCTCGTGGCACAGCATCCGTGTCCGCCGCTGCGGTTCAATTGGCCGAAGCCCGGGTCGGATCCTTGGTCGGTAAATCAGTGCTGGTTTTGGGTGCTGGCGAGATTGGTGTTGCGATGGCCACCACATTGCACCACCACGGGGTGGGTGAGCTGTTGGTGGCAAACCGCACTCGCACCAAAGCAGCAGCGGTCGCATCCAAAGTTCACGGCACCACTGTCGAGTTGCACGAGCTTCCTGTTGCGCTTGAGCGTGTCGACGTGCTGTTGACTGCTACCTCGGCCACCGAAGTGGTGTTGGACCGAGACGACGTTGTCGCGGTCATGGCCAGTCGGTTGGGACGCGACCTCGTCATCGTCGATACCGGCATGCCTCGCGATGTTGATCCTGGCGCAGCAACCGTCTCTGGGGTCACGCTGCTCGATCTCGATTCGATCCGTGCCTTTGCCGAAGCGGGTCTCGACTCACGGCGTTCCGAGTTGGCGAAGGTCACCACCATCGTGGTTGAAGAGGTCGATCGGTTTAGTGCCGAATCCGCCGGCCGCCTGGTCGTTCCTGTGGTGACGGCCTTGCGCGAACACTTCACTGACGTCATGCACGATTCTCTGCATCGTTACGACAGCCGGTTGGCTGGGCTGAGCGCCGAACAACGAGAAACCGTCGAAGCAATGATGCGGCAGTTCGTTGCCAAAATTTCTCACGAGCCAACCATTGCGCTCAAAGAATCCGCAGGTACCCCCAAGGGTGCGCGTTTGGCCGACTCGGCTCGATCCCTCTTCGATCTGTAATCGTACGTATCATGCGTACACTTCGAATCGCGACGCGATCCTCGCCGCTTGCCCTATGGCAGTCAAACGATGTAGCTCATCGGCTTCGTGCTGCTGCTGCCGTTGATGTTGAGTTAGTCCTTGTCGACACACATGGCGACCGAACGCAGGCACTTGGTGTGCCGCTACACGAGATTGCTGGGCAGGGAGTGTTTGCCAAAGAAGTGCA
>JANMEI010000491.1:0-1484 GCA_031376865.1 Acidimicrobiia bacterium
ACGGTGCCGATCACCGCGGCACCCTGGGTGAACCGCCCGTGTCATCGATGCCAGTCGAACACATCACACCAGCGATTGAAGCTCGCGCCGTCGAGATCCAGATGCTCCTCGCGGACCGCGGCCAACACCGTGCGCCATCCATCCCCGATCTGCTCATCGCCTCGACCGCAGAACTCGCCCGACTCACCGTGTTGCATGTCGACAAGGACTTCGACCTGATCGCTGCGATCACCAACCAGTACGTCGAGCGTCTCGACGTCTGACACTTTGCTCACCACGAACGATAGCTCGACCCGCACAAAGTTCAGGCGAAGTGCAGCGCAGCATCCGGATTCCGTGTGATCGACGTGTCACCATGAACAAGTACGTACGAATAGAAACTCGATACCGAAGACGTCGACGGATCGGTCGCGACGACACACCACCCGATCCGTCCAGGCGCACAACCTTGCCATCACCACCGGAACTCTGCGCACGAATGAACGACGGGACGTCACTACTCGTTACCTTCGACGGAGGTGTATCAACGAACGCGAAGAACGTCTTCAAATCCCATGCCAACGCCACGATTGTGTTCGGTCGACACCGAGCCCGACAGAACTCCAAGAACTCATCCACCATCGGGTGACCCACCACCACCGACGACAAATCACCCCCCGGCGAGTACGACCGCACCACACGGCAAAGCGGGCGAGAGCGTACATGGTTCACCGGAGCCGTTTCTAGAAACCTGGGTTGTCGCTATCGCGCCTTGTGCGTAGGAGACGTCATGAATGGTTTCATCGGCAATCGTTGTGGAGTGCTCGCCAGGAGTTCATCAGGGAGCGGTTGATCGGATGCTCGTCGAGGAGCCGTCGTCGGGCGTCGTCGTCGGGCAACTGTGCTGCAATGGCAACGAGCATGGCGTGAGCGTCGTCGAGCACATCGAAGGCTCGGGCGTCGCTCGCGGCGCTGAGCACGCTGAAGCAGTCGAGGCGCATGCGGAACGGGTCTTCGACATTTCGCATGTCGCCGCCTTTGTTCATGAACTGAAGGACTCGATCAACGGCAGCGAGGGCTTCGACCAGATCGCCCTCGGCGAGCGCAACCGCACCGAGAGCTGCGATCGGGTCCATCGAATAGTGCACCCCATCGTTTTGCTCGAAGAGGTCGCGTGAGCGAGTCAGTGCCGAACGCGCATCGACGAACCGGGCGCACCGGGTATGGCCGACCCCGACGTTGAGCCACGCAGTGGCCTCGAGGTCGCGCGCTCGTGACACTTGGCTGATTGCGATCGCCTCAGCGCCGAGCTGAAGCCCACGGTCGTACTCGCCGGTGATGTTGCACAGACCGCACAGGTTCAACAGCGCGATCGCCTGACCGTACGACCAGTCGATCTCGCGGCTAAGGCGGAGCGACTCGTGCCACAGCGCCAACGCCGAGTCGATGTCGGCCACGGCGAAGTCATCATGCCCAAGGTTGTTGAGGATGTTGGCCTCCTCGAC
>JANMEI010000494.1:0-1564 GCA_031376865.1 Acidimicrobiia bacterium
TCGGCGAAGGCGGCTTCGGGATCGGTCACGGCAGGCAGGATCTCGATGTCGACCTGGATTCGCTCGGCGGCATCGACGCACTGAGAACGGGTTTCGGCAACAACGGCGGCAACGATGTCGCCAACGAAGCGGACCTTGCCCTTCGCCAAGACTGGACGATTCATGCTGGCCGGGAAAAAACCAACGGCCTGGAAATCGGCGAAATCACTGTTATCTGCCGTGTAGATCGCTTTCACGCCCGGCATCTTTTCGGCCTCGGCAATATCGACCGACAACAACTTGCCATGGGCAATGTTGGATCGAACAAAGGTGATCGACAGGGTGCCCACCGGGGCAAGATCGTCGACGTATTTTGCTGCGCCCTCAAGCAACTCGGGGTCTTCGCGACGCAAGACACTATTGCCAAGAATGGAACCGGCTACGGCCATGGAACTGCTCCTAGAGGTAGAACGAGTGATTCGGTGGGGCGGAAAAACGGATGCGGAAAACGGTGCAGAAAAAACTGCTGTGACCGAACTTACACAGAGTTCACCCAACAACCGTATTGCTTCGCGCAGATTCGAACTGTATTGCGGCCATCTATCAGTACGCTTGGACATATGTCGGAATCGCAGAACAATTCGGGCCAGTCACCTGGTCGAGGCGGGGGACGCCTCAATCCTGGTGAGGTTCCACCACCTCCACCGCCACCTTGGCGCGTCGAAGGGGCTCCTCCGGGCACTCCGGGCGGCAAATCTCAAAGTGGATCTTCGTCTACTACCAAGCGTCCGCCGTTTGGTAGTTGGTGGCGTTTGGCTGCCCTCGCGGTGGTGCTGTGGGCGTTTCTCTTCTATGTGGCCCGAGACGGGTTCACCGGCGAGCGGCCCATCACGATCGATTACTCGCCAACGTTTAAGACCGAATTGGAAAAGGGCAACGTCAAGTCGGTTGTTCCGACCGGCAACACCATTCGTGGCGAGTTCAAGACGGCTATCCAGTACAGCAACGGTGAGCCCGACAGTAAGCCCGTTTCCGGCAAACTCTTTAAAGTCGAGATTCCGTCGTGGGCCAAGGGCGAGGCCCTTGAGCAACGGCTCGAAGCGAAGAACGTTCGGATTAATGCTCGATCTACTTTGGAGGGGCAGAACACCCTCACCACGTTGCTCTTCAGCTTCGGCCCAACATTGCTGTTCATCGGGTTGATTGTGTTGATGACGCGCAAAATGGCGTCGGGCATGGGCGGCGGTGGCCTGGCCGGTATCGGCCGCAGCAAGGCCAAGCGCTACGACGCTGGCAACAACATCCGCGTCACGTTCTCCGATGTGGCTGGCATCGACGAAGCCGAAGAAGAACTGATCGAAATTGTCGACTTCCTCAAGAACCCGGCCAAGTACCGAAAGCTGGGCGCACAGATCCCAAAGGGTGCGTTGTTGTCTGGCCCTCCAGGAACCGGCAAAACGTTGCTAGCCCGTGCAGTGGCTGGCGAAGCAAACGTGCCGTTCTTCTCGATGAGCGCATCTGAGTTCGTCGAGATGATCGTTGGCGTCGGTGCCTCACGAGTGCGCGATTTGTTCGAGCAGGCAAA
>JANMEI010000516.1:0-3265 GCA_031376865.1 Acidimicrobiia bacterium
CGGCCGCCCGGGCGTCGGGGTCGGCAAACCCTTGCGTCGATGCACCGGTAAACAGTTCATACATTAAGTCGGTGGGGAGCCCTGAACGCAGCGCCGAATCGAGTGGAGATCCGGTCCCAACGAGTGGGGCCGTGACCGCACGGCCCACAATCGAACCGGATTCATCGAGGCCAATACCGATGCATTCCACTTCGACCGAGCCGCTCTGTTGTAGTCGAGGGTGTGTGGCCGTCCTCAGCATCGTTGTCATGATGAGTATTCGGCGCCACCAAGTGCTTGGATTTCTGATGCCTCAATTGTTTGGTTAATCAGTTGGAGGCGTTGCGTCGAGATCAAGCGCCGAGTTGGTGTTCGCCAGGTTGATTCGGGTCCAGGCCCCCACGAACAATCTGTCGGTTGGAAGCAGCACGCGAGGAACGTTGGGCTCGATGGGCGTCAACTCTGCGTTGAGCGCTTCGCCCTCAGCGACGACAAAGGTGCCGTTAGTGGATCCGAGATCGGTGGCCGACCATGCGCCGCCATCGACATCGAATGAAAGCTCTGCATGCTTACGAGAGATTCCGTGATCGTCGTCGACTACGAGCCCAGGGCTGTGGCCACTGGACCGAGTCCGCCCGATCACCATGCTGTGGTGACGCATCTCAACGACGTTGGGCGATCGGGTTGGTGGAGTTCCGATTCCTTCGCCCTTGGCAGCGAACCAGTCTGCATCGACAGTCAGCGTGGCTGACCAACCCAAATCTTCGCCCGGGTCAATCGGTTCTGGTGCCGGCACGGCAGCCGCCGGTGTTGCGGCAATCGTAGCGACCGGTGCCTGCTCAGCGGGCTTTTGCCCGGTGACAAAGTCCAATCCACACGTTTCGCAGAACAGGTTGGACTCGGGGTTGATGTCGCCGCACGACGAGCACGCAATGGTGGCCGTTGAAGCCGGGGTGCTCGGTGCACTGCTTGCTGTCCCGGCGGAGGCGGCAGAGGCTGAGGCCACAGAGGCCGCCCCGGTGCCTCCGGCGAGCGGCGCCCCGCACGTATCGCACCATTCCGGATCGTTTGATTGGTGCCCGTTTGGGCAGGCCGAACTCATGGCTGTGTTCCGGCTGGCGGTTCGACGGGAGGAGCCACAGCAGGTGCGGCAGCAGGTGCGGTTCGAGCGATTCGAACGGTTTTGGTGGATCTCGTGTCGAGAGCCATTTCGTCGGTCTTGGCCACGTCACGTCGGAGGCGAACGGTGCCACCGTCAACATCGATATCGACCACCTTTTTTAAGAGGCGAATCGTGCCTTCGTTGTTGGTGTCTTGGGCGATCTTGGCTGCCTTCCCGAGCAAGATGGTGGCGGTGTTTTCGTCGCCCGAGGCCTTAGCTGCCAGGCCCTGCTGAATCGCATCGGCCAACTCTGCCTGCCCGGTGTAGTGGGCCACAGCCGAGTCCATGCGTGTTGTCATTGCGATGTCGTTGGACCAGACGGCTCGAACCATCGCTTTGGACATGACCTGATCGTTGACGACCACTTCGACACGCGCAGACAACCGTTCGTTACCAACCGGAGCTGGTGGAACTTTGACGGAGATGTGATAGTCACGCGATTCGTCGGCCCATGACCCGGTGGGAAACTCTTTGATAAGCGGGCTTATAGAAGTGCCTCGCGGGGTAAGGTCTTCAACGGTTGGCGCCACCTGGCGAACAAACTGCAACTGCGAGCCCTGCGGTGCCCAGACTCGCAACCGCACATCGGCGACGCCACGCGACATTGATGCTTGCATCATGGCTTTGAAGTCATCGTCGAGGTCTTCGGGTTTGGCGACAATGTCGACGGTGCCCATGAGAGCGGTCGACACCCTTCGGAGCTGTTCAACCTCCCAGTCAGCGCCGATGCCACGGCAATCGCATTGAAACACCCCCTGGCACTGGCCGAGGGCATAGTCGAGCATGTTTGGCTCTTCTCCCTCAATGCGTCCGTCAGTAAGCAGGATTGCGTGGCGATGCTGGGCCGACACGGTCGAAAACAAGCCGCGAGCTGCCATCAGCCAGGTGCCGATCGGAGTTGCACCCTCGGGCTTGAGCCACTCAACCGCCTGTTTGGCGTTGATGCGTTGCTGCGAGTCCATCCGCACCATTTCGGTTTGAAACGGGTAGATCATTTGTGGCTGACTTCGCCCGGCGATCACGGCGAAGTAGACGCCGTCGTTGATCTCGTCGATGGCGGCCATCCCGGCGCGTCGCGCCGCAGCGATCTTGGTGGGCGGGGACTCCATCGAGCCCGATGCATCGATGATGAGCACTTCGGCTGCGCCAGCTCCAGCATTGACCTGTCCAGCGCCCGAGGCCGTGACCGTGACGATGGCATGGATCTCGTCGGCGCCATCGGCCACGAATTCGTTCTGGAACGTTTGTGCGGTGAAGTTTGCCATTCGTTGCTCCTACGGGCTGGGTGTGCTTGCGGTTGCTTTGTTGCTGACAGCGGACTGGGTAATAGGTGATGCAGTTTCGGTGGAAGTTGGGACGATCCGAAACAGTGTGACCGTGATGTTGTCTACGCCGCCACACGAGTTGGCAAAAGCCACCATGTTTTGTGCGTTGGTCAGCGCATCGCCGGGCGTAACGAGCGCCTGCATCGCCGCTGGTTCAGAGGCGTAGTTCCACATGCCGTCAGATACCACTGCAACCCACCCATTTCCGGTGGGGGTGATTGCCGCTGTTTTGGCTGTGGGGTCGGGCGAATCAGCACCTAGCCACCGAGTGATGGTATGTGCACGTGGATCTGCTTCGGCAACTGCGCGGGGCGTGCCGCCTGCGATCAGCTGCGACGAGAGTGAATCGTCAATGGACAAGATGTTGCCAGCGCCCTGATCGGGTAGCCAAAACGCGCGTGAGTCACCGCACCAACCGGTGTGGAGCCGGCCGTTGTCGACCACCGTCACCACAAAGGTGCACGACGGCGGTTCGGGCGGGTCGCCGAGTCCGCGTGCTACCGCAACCGTTTCGGCCTGCGCTGCGGTGCACGACGCCTTGATAGCTTGGGACCAGAAGTCATCGGTGTACGTAGTGGTTGCCTTTGCCGCTGCAGCGATGGATTGACATGCTGCCTCGGCGCCGGCGAGTGATGCACGCTCGCTGAGCGGTGCAGTGGTAACGCCGTCGCATACGACCAGGATTGCTTGTTGGGGAGTAGCCCCATACCCGATGGCCATGGCATCTTGGTTGGCTGCGTGTTGGATGCCTCGGTCGCAGACACCAGCAAAGAGCGGTGACAGGTTGATCTCGAAATGA
>JANMEI010000580.1:0-7107 GCA_031376865.1 Acidimicrobiia bacterium
AAATCCGTGTCGTACCGATGTTGCAAGCCTTCCACTTCAATCGCTGGACCATCCATGGCAGTGCACCCACTTTCGTTACCCGGCCTACGTCGGCCAGCGAAATCACCGTACGAAACTGATCACCAGCCAACCCCCAGCGGACTGCCAGAACTTCGCTAGATGGGCGACCGACGCACGACATCGCGTGCGTTCGAGGCGCCGGCCGCTCTACGAAAATCGACGGAGTCGTAAGCTGTTGGACACCACGAACACACTGGATAACGCCATGGCGGCTCCGGCCAACAACGGGTTGAGGTAGCCCGATGCAGCCAACGGAACAGCCGCTACGTTGTACGAAAACGCCCAGAACAGATTCACCTTGATGGTGCGAAGCGTGCGGCGTGACAACCGCACTGCATCTGCTGCGGCTCGTAGATCGCCACGCACCAACGTGATGTCGGCCGCCTCAATCGCGGCATCGGTGCCGGTTCCCATTGCAAGGCCAAGATCGGCCTGCGCAAGCGCCGCGGCATCGTTGACGCCATCGCCAACCATGGCCACTACATCGCCGCGCGACTGCAACGACTGAATGGCGCGAACCTTGTCGGCGGGCAGCACTTCGGCAATCACATCGTCGATGCCTACTGCAGCAGCCACAGCTTGGGCAACGGCCCGATTGTCGCCCGTCAGCAACACCGGACGCAGGCCAAGCTGCTTCAACTGCGCAATGGCCTCTGCACTCGTTGGCTTCGGACTGTCGGCGACGGCCAACACCGCAACAGCTTCATCATCGACGGCAGCTACCACGACGGTGCGGCCAAGATCTTCAGCTTCGCGCTGCGCAGTGACCAGCGTTGGCGCGATGACGATGCCTGCCTCCACCAGCAAAGCGGCCCGGCCCACCAACACCCGGTGACCTTCAACCACTCCTTCAGCACCCAGTCCAGCATGACTGGTGAACGACTCGACCGACGGCAACACACCACATCGTTCGGTGGCGGCGCTCGCAATAGCTCGAGCAACAGGGTGCTCGGAACCATGCTCGACTGCACCCACCAAACGCAGAATCGCGTCATCATCTGCAGACGCACGCTCGGCAACAGTCATAACATCCACCACGGCCATCTGACCAGTGGTAACCGTGCCCGTTTTGTCGAGCACGATGGTGGTAATTCGACGTGTTGACTCCAACACTTCGGGGCCACGAATGACAATCCCCAACTGCGCACCACGACCGGTTCCCACCAGCAACGCAGTTGGAGTAGCCAATCCAAGCGCACACGGACAAGCAATAATCAGTACGCTTACGGCTGCGGTAAACGCGGTCCTGACGCCGTCGCCGTGCAGCAGCCAAAAGCCAAACGTCGCCAACGCAAACAGCATGATGATCGGCACGAACACCGCAGACACACGGTCGGCAAGTCGTTGAACGGGGGCCTTGCCCGATTGTGCTTCTTCGACCAGCCTGCCCATTTGTGCGAGAGCGGTAGTCGCACCAACCTGCGTGGCACGAACCACCAAGCGACCACCAACATTGACGGTGGCTCCGACCACATGATCGCCAGGACCAACTTCTAACGGGACGCTTTCACCGGTCAGCAACGACGCGTCAACAGCAGAAGAGCCATGCTCAACCACCCCATCGGTGGCAATTTTTTCGCCTGGACGCACCACAAATTGCGAACCAACCTGCAACTGATCGGCCGCGATCAACGACTCGGTGCCGTCCTCGGCCAACAACGTTGCTTGTTTCGCTCCTAATGAAAGCAGTGAGCGAAGCGCAGCACCCGCTTGTCGCTTTGCCCGGCTTTCGAAGTACCGACCCGCTAGGAGGAACACGATGACCGCAGATGCCACTTCGAGATACAAATGCTCGGCTCTGGAATCACGGCGGAGGGTGAACTCAAAGCCCATGTTCATTCCAACCATGCCAGCATCACCAAAGATCAGTGCATACAACGACCATACGTATGCAGACAATGTGCCGACGGAAATGAGCGTGTCCATGGTGGTTGCTCCGTGGCGGGCATTCATCCACGCCGCCCGATGAAACGGCCAGCCACCCCACCCCACTACCGGCGTTGCGAGTGCCAACGCGAACCACTGCCAGTAATCAAACTGCAAACCCGGAATCATCGACACCACCAGCACAGGCAACGACAGAATCGCCGAGATGACCAGCCGCTGCAGGCCTTCGTGTGCATCCACGGAACCAACAGCTTTCTGCTCAGCAGCCTGAGGGCTGGCTCCGTATCCGATAGCAGTCACTGCAGCAACGAGGTCGCCATCGCCAACCGCAGAATTGCCTACCTCCACCGTTGCTTGTTCGGTAGCAAAGTTCACTGTTGCGGAAACACCGTCAAGCTTGTTCAGGCGCTTTTCAATCCGAACAGCGCAAGCCGCGCATGTCATCCCGCTGATGTCGAGACGCGCAACTCGAAGCGGTTGCTGTCGAACACCTGAGGAACTGTTCACATTCGTATTGTACCGAGAACCAGCTCTTACCTGTACCCCAGGGGGGTACCCTTTCTCGGAACGGTGCAGTTGCGACTAGGACTTCAACAAACGGCGGACCGCTTGGGTTGCTTCGGTGAGCTTTTCGGCCCCGGCTGGGCCACCTTTGGCCACGGCATCGGCAACGCAGTGATGCAGGTGCTCATCCAGCAAACCAACCGCAACGCTTTGTAATGCTTTGCTGACTGACGCAATTTGGGTCAACACGTCAATGCAGTACTGGTCTTCATCGACCATCCGCTGGAGACCACGAACCTGGCCTTCGATGCGGCGCAACCGGGTGAGATGTTCTGATTTTGTTGAGCTGTAACCAGCTGGGCTCATGTTCTCACCACTCCAGACGCAATTTGTTGGACTCTCAACACGCCCACCTTAACGGTACAGGTGCCAGTGCAGCACTTGGTCGAACTTCGCCTGCCTTTGTAGTGTGCGCCTATGGATAAAACAGCGCTGCGAGAGAAGTATCTGGCCGAACGGGACAAACGACTGCGCAGCGACGGCAACGAGCAGTACATCGAGGTCACCGATGCCTTTGCCCACTACGTAGAAGACCCGTACGTTCAACCCCAGCCACGAGATCCTCGCAGTGACGAGGTAACCGTTGCATTCATCGGCGGAGGGTTTGCTGGTTTGGTCACGGGGGCACGACTCAAACAAGCAGGCATCACCGATGTGTGCCTGATTGAAAAGGGTGGCGACGTTGGCGGAACCTGGTACTGGAATCGCTACCCCGGCGCACAGTGCGACACCGCCGCGTTTGTCTATCTCCCATTGCTCGAAGAGACCGGTCATATGCCCACAGAGAAATACACGCACGGGCCAGAGATTCGTGAACACTGCCGCCGTATCGCGCGCCACTTTGATCTCTACGACAACGCTTTACTTTCCACCGAAGTGACCAACGTGGTGTGGGACGCCAACACGTCACGCTGGATTATTCACACCAATCGCGGCGATCAGTTACGAGCAAAGTATGTCGCAATGGGAACGGGTCCACTGCATCGCCCCAAGCTCCCCGGCATTCCTGGCATCGGGTCCTTCAGCGGTCACTCGTTTCACACCAGTCGCTGGGACTACGCCTACACCGGAGGCGATCCCGATGGCGCGCCAATGACGGGCCTCGCCGACAAGCGAGTCGGGATCATCGGCACCGGGGCCACCGCAGTGCAATGCGTGCCACACCTGTCACGATCCGCAGGCGAATTGTTTGTCTTCCAACGCACGCCTTCGTCAATCGACATTCGCAACAATCACGAGATCGATCCTGATTGGTTTGCTCAATTGGAACCCGGCTGGCAAGCCAAATGGCTGATGAACTTCACCACCTTGCAAACCGGCGGCTTTGTTGACGAAGACCTCGTGAAAGACGGTTGGACCGATATCTCGCAACGAATTCGTGACCGACTGTTTTCACTGATCGATCCAACGCAAGACCAGGCAGCACAGCTGACGAAGTTGCTGACACCAGAAAACCAGGAATGGGCGTACCACGACAGCGACGACGAGAAGATGGCCGAGATCCGAGCCCGGGTCGATCAGATCGTTGCCGACCCCGATACCGCTGACGCGCTCAAGCCCTGGTACCGCCAACTCTGTAAGCGCCCATGCTTTCATGATGAATATCTGCAGGCTTACAACTCACCAACCACGCACATCATCGATACCAACGGCAAAGGCGTTGAACGTATCGACGAAACCGGTCTGTGGGTAGGTGGAGTTCACTACGAACTCGACTGCATCATCTACGCATCAGGGTTTGAAGTGGGAACCGAATACCAACGACGGGCAGGGTACGACGTGACCGGCCGCAACGGGATCCAGTTATCGGATCATTGGAGCGACGGCATGCGCAGCTTGCATGGCATCCACATACACGGGTTCCCCAATCTGTTTGTGGTGAGCCCAACGCAAGGTGCCAACCTCATTTCCAACGTGCCACACAACTTGACCGAAGCGGGGCAAACAATAGCCACCATCATCAACCATGCCGAGTCACTCGGCGCATCGCAGGTAGAGGTAACCAGTGATGCCGAATCAGCCTGGATAGCCAAACTTGAAGCGGGCGGTCGTCGGTTTGGCAACAGACCCGACTGCACGCCCGGGTACTACAACAACGAAGGGCAGAACTCGGGACGTCACGGACTATTGAACGGGCTTGGCTATCCGGAAGGGCCGGTCGCTTACTTTGCTTACATCGACAAGTGGCGCAACAACGGCGAGTTCACCGGATTGCAATTCACCTAGTTGCTATGTAGGTTCGAAACCAATCTGGGTCACTTGGCGGCGGTTGCTAATGCATCGACAATGCGGCCAAGCTGCCCGGGGTTAGACACCAGCGGTGGGCACATCACAATGCTGGTCGGCGGAACCGCTCGAACGATCACGCCAAGGTCAAACATTGCATTGCGCACCGCGAATGCATCGGTGCCTTCACGCAAGTCAACGCCCCAGATGCCAGCGAGACCGCGTACGTTGCTGATGATTCCGTCGCGCGCAAGTGCATGCAGACCTTCGCCCAGCTGATCCCCAATCGTATGTGCACATCCTAATAAGTCTTCTCGTTCGATAATGTCAAGGTTGACCAAGCCGGCAACGCATGCGGTTGGGTGGCCGGAGTACGTGAACCCGTGACGCAACATCATCGACGGATCGGATTCAAGCGCAGCGCGAGGAACAACCCCAACCAAAACGCCACCCAACGGAATGTAACCGGAGGTAACGGCCTTGGCGAAGGTAGCAAAATCTGGTTTCACTCCATAATGGGTTGAGCCAAACCATGACCCCAGACGACCAAACCCGCAAATGACTTCGTCAGCTATCAGATGGGCGCCGTGTTGATCACACAACCGACGAACACCCTCCAAGTAGCCAGGTGCTGCCGGATACACGCCACCAGCGCCTTGCACGGGCTCGGTGATAATCCCGGCCAACCGTTCGCCGTGTTCGGCCATCATCACGCTGAGTGCTTCAAGATCATCGCTCGGAACGTGCAGCACGTCCGGAAGTAGGGGACCCCACCCGTCTCGGTTCGCCGGGATTCCTTGTGCGCTGGTTCCGCCGTAGTTGACCCCGTGGTAGCCACGTTGACGGCTAATGAAGACAGTGCGCTCGGGGTGCCCCGACAAACGGTGCGCGGCGCGAGAGAGCTTCATCGCAGTGTCAATAGCTTCAGAACCCGAGTTGGTAAAGAAAACCCGGGCGTCGGGCATTGGGGCGAGCGCTGAGACACGAGTAGCAAGCTGTTCGGCGGGTTCGTTCGTGAACGGATCAAACGTTGAATAGGCAGCCAATTTTCGGATCTGAGCCGCAACTGCGTCGGCTATCTCGCCGCGTCCGTGCCCGATAGCGCAGTACCAAAGGCTCGACATCGCGTCGACATACTCGCGACCATTTTTGTCCCACACCAATGCACCGTCACCCCGCACGATTGTATGGAACTCTTCTTTGCTGGGTGGGGCAAACGGATGGAGAAACGCACTCGGCATCGTCACACTGTAGAACCGACACTCGACCAAACAAGGCGAACATCGGGCTGATTCTCCTCGTTATCGCTACCATCCGTGTGTTCAACGGCAACACAACCACGTCGAAGATAGAACTGTTGCGCCCGAAGATTTTCTTGAAACGTCCACAGATCGAACCCGTCGGGAACCAGTCGTTTCGCTTCGTCAAACAACTGAGACCCAACACCCGTTCCGATCCAAGCGGGATCGACATACAGGTGGTTGAGCCGACCCGCCTCAACATCGATCGCAACGTAACCAATCGGCATACCCGCAGCAACCGCAACGACGACCGTGTTCGTTGCCATCATCGTGTTGCGCACCCACCGACGGGTTTCATCGTCCTCGTGAGCAGACCTCACTAAACCGTCCTCGTATGCCCATCGAAACGAACGCAAAAATATCTCGGCAATTGCCGCGGAATCGTCGGGTATGGCCGATCGCAACGCGGGACTGGTGAGCGCAGCAATGCACGTCGCAATACCCGGTTCATCTAACTTCTTCGCGTCAGCCCAACTGAACCACTTCACGTCAGGGCTTTCCCCAACACCTGGATCAGGGGCGCCACTGCCCCACAACAAATACCGAAGATCAAGATGCGTGTGACCCTTGGGACCGGGGTGGACATCAAGATGAACCAACAATGGTATGTGCGCGTAGTGGGTGGTCCGAATTCCGGTTTCTTCGAATGTTTCTCGCACCGCTGCATCAGCTGGATCTTCACCGGGATCGATATGGCCGCCAGGCTGGAGCCAAATCCCAAGGCGCTTATGACGATGGAGCAGCAATCCTTCCGGACCCACCACGATTGCCGATGACGTCACATGGGTGGGATCGCTCGTTTCTGAGCAGGGGCTAAGGAGCTGATCGATCGCAGTGCGGTATGCGTCGATGGACACTTGTTCGCGGTCGTCGATCGGGGCTCGACGGGCAATCAACCCGTCAACTAACCGGTGAAGTTGGCTGGAATGCACTCAGCCAACCTAGTCACCCAACTTCGAACCTGAGGTCGCACACTTCGCACACTTAAGGCTGGTGACAATTCATGCCGATAAGGACCTGATGAGTACGGTTCGAGAATCGGAGGATAGGCAGCTCGGCGCACTCGTGC
>JANMEI010000601.1:0-3765 GCA_031376865.1 Acidimicrobiia bacterium
AGATCGTGGGCTACCGCAAAGTGAAACGCTGCCGCCAAATCAACCCGAATTGACGCCTCACTGAGCTCACTCGTGGTCGACGTGCTGAGTGGGTTGGAGACGAACGTTGTTGGCGGGGTCACTGTTCCAAACTACCTCGTGCAGTCAATAAAAAGGCCCGGGTTCGTCGCAGTGACGAACCCGGGCCATTTTTTGGGGGAGCGAGTCTTATCAGGCTGCTGGAGGAAGCAACACTGCGTCGATGACGTGGATCACGCCGTTCTTCGCCACAATGTCAGTGGTGACGACGTTGGCGTCATTCACCATCACCTTGCCACCCTCGGCCTTGATGGTGATGTTTGGACCAGCGAGAGTCGGAACCTCGCCGGGCTTCACATCTGCGGCCATGACCTTGCCAGCCACGACGTGGTAGGTGAGTACCTTCTTGAGTGCTTCCTTATCGGTGCCGAGCGAGGCAAGGGTTTCAGCTGGAACCTTGGCGAATGCCTCATCGGTTGGAGCGAAGACGGTAAATGGGCCTTCGCCCTTCAGGGTGTCGATGAGTCCAGCATCGGTGAGGAGCTTGGCGAGAATCGTGAAGTTGCCAGCAGCAACAGCGGTGTCAACGATGTCTTTCTCGCCGCCAGCTGCCTCGCCGCCTGCAGCCACGGTGGTAGCTCCACCTTCAGCCGGGGCTGAGGTTTCGGTTGGTGCAGCGACGCTGGTTTCGGTGGCCTCGGCGACTGTTGTCGCTTCGCCTTCGGCAACGGTTGGTTCTTCGGTGGCAACCGTTGGTTCGGCCCCTTCGCCGGCGACGGTTTCTGGAGCAACGAGAGTGGTATCAGTGGTTTTGGCGGTGTCTGAACCGCATGCTGCGAGGCCGAAAGTGGCGGCCGTCACGAGCGCGAGCATTGAGATAGTGCGGGAACGCATGGTAGGGGGTTACCTCCTGGAACGGAACGCGTCACAAACAACGTGCCCCTGGTTGGTGTGTCTGAAGGTATCCGTTGGAAGATGAAACTCAGATGAGTGTTTGTAGGTAAAATGACTTATGTCACAAGCGCTTGACTTTCCGTTCTTGACTTGGAGGTGTCACAAGTCTTGCCAGGCCTGCCCGCTCGGCAGAATTGGCCCAAACGCAATTTCGCGATGTTGCTGCTGACACGGCGAACCGTCGGTGACCCAAATACGTGGCGGTCGATGCAGTTGCAACTTCGCAATCAATGATGCAGTGGTGATCATGTCTTCACCGGTGTAGCCATCGCCTGCGTGCATACAAATTGACCAACCATCGTTGCCCACATGGCTGCGGAGCAATTCTGCGATCACGTGTCGATCAACGGAATGATCTGCGAGCATACGTTTGGACTCAGCAAGGCGAGGGTCAACAAGTCGTTCCACCGGGGCTCCGAGGTGGCGATGAATCTGATCGAACTCCGGGATCGTCGTGCGATTGGACATGGCGTATGTGCGCTCCACCTGGTCTGCCATCCATTCGTCTCCGCTGGTCTCTACCACCCAGGCCTCTTCGGGGTCTGCCAACAAGAAGGAGGACCAATAAGGTTTGCGGCCGTGGGTGGCGGGGTCAAAACACGAACCGCCTTGGTCGTAGTACTCCAAGAGCTCAGTCAAGATGGCAACTCCTGCCGCGGCGTCGGGGGCACGCTCGAGTGTCAACCGAACCAGGTCCAGTCCGGTGAGTGCATCCGGGTAAGGACGAGGATCTTTGACGGTAGTGATGCGATGATTGCCAATCGCCAAACCGTTCTCGTTGACACCGTGCTCAAAACCCCAACCCCACGAAGGGCGACTGCCAAGAACAGCAAACGTTTCGTCGGGTTCGGCGTATACATCAATATATGTACACGTGCGTTTGCCCCGAGCCGATGCTGCTGAGTGGAACTCGAGAACTTGCTGTTCGGTGGATGGCCGATCGCTGTTTTTGGCAAAGAGTGTCGGTCCTAGTGTGGCCACGGGAAGGGCAACGATCGAATCACACATCGCAATACCGGAACGGGTTATCCATCGATCGGTCCACCGAGATGTCGCCGAAGAAAGTCAACCTGAAGGAGGAGCAAGTTTTCTGCAACTTCTTCTTGCGGTGTCATGTGGGTGACCCCGGAAAGGGGGAGCATTTCATGCGCGATACCGGCGGCGACCAGCGCGGAGGAAAATCGAAGCGAGTGTGCAGCAACGACGTTGTCGTCGGCCAAACCATGAATCAACTGAATTGGACGAGTGAGCGTGGCAGCTTCGTTGATCAGCGACGATCGTTCGTACGCTTCGTGGTCGAATTGCGGGTCACCCAGATAGCGTTCGGTATAGCCGGTGTCGTACAAACGCCAATCGATCACTGGCGCACCGACGACGGCACAGTGAAACACATCTGGACGTCGTAACACGGCGAGCGCAGCGGTATAGCCCCCGAAGCTCCAGCCTCGAATACCAACCCTGGTGAGATCAAGCTGGGGCACCTGGGCAGCCGCATCGAGGAGCCCAACCACTTGGTCGGCCAACACCGGTCCAGCCAGGTCGCGGTACAGCGCTCGTTCATAGACCGGACCGATTCCCGGTGTGCCTCGACCATCAACAATGACCACAGCGAACCCCTGATCGGCGAGCCACTGACTGGAGGCCAAGGCGGCCCGAGTGGCAATCACCCGAGCGGCATGGGGGCCGGCATACGGATCCATGATGATCGGGAGCTTCACGCCAGCGCGCCGAAGGTTTGGGTCGGAGGGCAGCAGTACCGCCACGGGAATCTGCCGGATCCCAGCCCGAATGAACAAGGGCTGGGGAGTGACAAGTGGTGCATCAGCGAGTGATCGCAGGACGCCAACTTGTTGACCATGACGAATGACGCGATGTTCAGCGCGCTGACCAACGAGTGATGACGAACGGATCACCATGCACTGGTCATCGGCCGCCATAACCGTATGCATCCCGAGTTCTTCCGGCCCACCAGCGATTAAGGCGCAAGTGCCGACGTCGCTGATATTGACAACAGAGCTGTACATTGAGCCAACGTTGCGATCGGTGACACAGCAGAGAATGGACCCATCAGTCGCAACGCGAACGACCCGGTTGATCAGCAAATGCGGCGGGCTCTTTGGGATGACAGATTTCGATGCATCAACGGCAACGAGGACCCGGTCACCCTGATCACCAACGACGACGTCAGATGTATGGATGATGCGGTCGTCGCCGAGTCGGTCCTTACCGAGCCGAGGGGTGCCGGGGATCAACTCAACCCAACGATCATCAGTGACTCGATGGAGTTCGGTACAGTTGCCATCAACTGCAACTAACACCACACGTTGATCCATTTGCTCTCGATCAAGTGTGACCACCACCAAACCCTCGGAAGTCCATCGAACATCGAGGACATATTCGTACTCAGGATGCACGTCGGACAGAGCAATTGCGGTGCTGGTTCCATCGGTGCCGATCAACCACAACGTAACTTCGGCGTTAGCGGTACCAGCAGCCGGGTAGCGGTGCTCTGATGACGGACGATCGGGATGGGCGGGGTCGGCGATGAACCACGAGGACACGAGATTGTTGTCGACCTTGGCTACTGCAAGTTGGGTGGAATCGGGAGACCACCAGAACCCGCGGAACCGATCGAACTCTTCGGATGCATTGAAATCAGCCATCCCCCACGAGATGTTGGGGTCGTCATCGTGGGCAAGAACAATGTCGGTCCCGGCAAGGTGGATCACATGGAGGTCACCATCATTGACGTAAGCGACGAACGATCCATCGGGTGACAACTGCGCATCAAAC
>JANMEI010000619.1:0-2225 GCA_031376865.1 Acidimicrobiia bacterium
ACGCGGATGTTGCACGACGCCGGGTTTGCTGCGGTTGAACAATTTGATCTTGAGGGCGATCCCACCAATTGTCTGTACGCCTGTTTGTAGCTTGACGACCCGGCTGTTACATGACCAGCTGTTGCAAGGACCGGCGATTCCCCTGTCAGCACGATTGATGAGATTCAGGAAGGACCCATCAAGAGTTTGCACCAGTGCGCCGATTGAGCACATTGGCGCAACCGAGGGTTGGGCCCAACTTATCTTGGAGTCCCCCTGTGAATCCCTGTCCTCCTCTTTCAACGACTCAAAGCCTTGCGTTGACGGGATCCTCGGCTCACACGCTGGGCGCAGTTGCGCTGATATGTATTGCCGGAGGAATTGCCCTCGTCTCAAGGCGCAAGCGTATGGTGGGGATGGCAGCAGCGGCAGCCATACTCAGTTTGTGGTCCTTTGGCCCTGCCCAGGCGGTTTCGCCTTCAGTGAGCACTGAGTCACCGGCATGCGAAGCCGAAACGGTTGCTCTCGAGCTCACCTCAGCAGTGCCTACTTTGAGCCCCGCCCCTACCACGGTGGAGGTTGCCGTAGTCCCGTCTGTGATTGCCAGCGCTGTGCCGACCACCTCGGACCCAACAACGACGACATCGACAACACTGAACACTCCTGCAACTAACTTCCAGTCACCCGAACCTGTTCCTGCCACGTTTGGTCCAACTCTTCCACCAACTCTTCCACCAACGCTTCCACCAACTCTTCCACCAACCGTTCCCAGCACAACGTCGACAACCGTTGCTGCCAGCTTGGGCACGATCTCGGGGCAGTTCACCCGTCAGGGAGCACGGATCGTCATCACGTCACCACCCGACACCTACAGCACCTCCCCCGGCGACGGTTGGGACTATCCCACCTTCGCCGACGAAATCGGTGGCGTGAGCGGAGCAACGGTTACCCTGCGCAGCGCTGGTGCTGATGGTGTACTCGACTCGACAGACGACGTGTTGCTGAACCAAACCACAACATTGACCGGAAACTACCTCTTCTCCGGTGTACCAGCAGGACTACATCGAGTCACTGCGACACACAGTTATCCGTCACGTGCGTTCTCCGCCACGTGGGGAACCTCTGTTGGACCGTGCTACCGAAGCTATTTCATCAGTGAATGGTTTCAAACCGGTGGCGGAGAAGTTGACTTAGCAGCTGGGATGCCATCAGTTCAAAGGGACTTTGCAATTAGCCAATCAAACGTCGGATCTGAGTCGTGTGCTTGAGCCAACCAACGTCACTATGTGTCTCTCACTCAGGTCTTCTAGTCTGAGCACCGTATGTCCGCCTCTCCTCGACCCAGCGTTCTGTCCCCACAGTTGACCCAACTTCGCATCAACGGTGACCGTCTCCTGCACCGGATCAAGGAACTGGGCGACATCGGTGCCATCACCGGCGTCAACGGCGAACCTGGTTCGGCTCGACTGGCGCTGTCAGACGAAGATCGCGACGGTCGTGACCTGGTGATGCGTTGGATGACCGACCTTGGGCTGTTGGCAACGATCGACAACATCGGAAACGTCATCGCCATCCGGCCCGACCACGACGGAAACTTCGACGCTCCGGTGATGACCGGCAGCCATATCGACACGGTACGCACCGGCGGTCTGTATGACGGCAACCTTGGCGTGCTTGCTGGGTTAGAAATTCTGGAAACGCTGATCGAGAAGAACATTCCCACGTCACAGCCGATGGCGGTTGGCTACTTCACCAACGAAGAGGGCGCCCGTTACAACCCTGACATGATGGGCAGCTTGGTGTACTGCGGCGGCATGACCGCCGAACAAGCGCACGACATCGTGGGCATTGACGGCACCCGGGTGGGCGACGAGTTGACCCGCATTGGATACCTTGGTCCTGCACCCACACCGGGACCGGTCCCACACTCGTTTGTGGAGTTACATATCGAGCAGGGTCCCGTGCTGGAAGTTGAAGGCATCCGTATGGGAGCCGTCACCGGTGTGCAGGGCATCTCCTGGCAAGAACTCACCATCTCGGGCCAGTCCAATCACGCGGGCACCACGCCTATGTCGATGCGACACGACCCTGGTTACGTCGCGGCGCGCATTGCCGTGTTCGTACGCGAGCTTGCTATATAGATGGGCCATCCTCTCGTGGTTACCGTAGGACATATCAACTTTCTTCCCTACCTGGTCTACGTGGTGGCGGCAAGGGAATCGATCACCGTCGATCTGCTCAACACC
>JANMEI010000442.1:0-1160 GCA_031376865.1 Acidimicrobiia bacterium
GGATTACTCCTACGAGCCACAGGTGTCATCGGACATTGTGGGCAACACAGCCAGCAGTACCTTTGACTCGAAGCTGACCCAGGTCAATGGATCGCTGGTCAAGATATTAGGTTGGTACGACAACGAATGGGGCTACTCCAACCGTTTGGTTGACCTCTGTGTCCACATGGGTAAGAAGCGCGCTTAAGGCTATGAAGTTTGGGGTTCCGGAGTTAGAAGACCTCGGCGAGGTCGCTGGAAAAAACGTATTGGTGCGTTGCGATTTCAACGTACCAACCAACGGGGGAGTCATCACCGACGATCTGCGAATTCGAGCGGCGTTACCCACGCTCGAATGGTTGGTCGCTCGTGGCGCGATCGTGACCGCCTGCTCTCATTTGGGTCGCCCAAAAGGCGCTCCGGATCCCAAATACACAATGGATCCTGTTCGGGAGCATCTTGCATCAAGCGCTCCTCAGGTCAAACTGCTCGACAATTTACGATTCAATCCCGGCGAAGAAGCCAATGATCCTTCGTTCGTTGCCGAGCTCATTGCCGGGCAAGACTTATACGTCGACGATGCGTTCGGCGCTGCGCACCGCGCTCACGCGTCGATCGTCGGACCCCCGCAACACCTCCCCAGCGCTGCGGGTCGACTGCTGGCAAAAGAGGTTGAAGTACTCGGCGGGTTGCTTGACGCTCCTGCCAAACCGTTCGTTGCCATTTTGGGTGGGTCCAAAGTCAGCGACAAGCTCAAAGTGATCGAAGCACTGCTCACGCGATGCGATCAACTCATCATTGGCGGCGGCATGTGCTTTACCTTCCTTGCTGCTCAAGGACACAAGATCGGTGGATCGTTGTTCGAAGCAGACATGGTGGAAACGTGTGCACGCTTACTAGCTGAATTCGGTGATCGCCTCGTGTTGCCTCACGATGTCACCGCACTCAGCCCCGAAGGCATCTTTGGGGCCGACCCAGCTACCCGTAGCGGCGAAGTTCGACAAATGCACAAAGATCTTCCCGATGGCTGGAAGGGCCTCGATATTGGCCCCGGCACTGCTGCTGCATTCTCCGACGTCATCGGCGAGGCTCGGACGGTTTTATGGAATGGACCGATGGGTGTGTTCGAAGACGATCGGTTTGCCGTCCCGGATGATGGCGACTTCGCTGTTGGTGGTGCC
>JANMEI010000625.1:0-2833 GCA_031376865.1 Acidimicrobiia bacterium
GTGAAGCCGTTGTACGGCGGCGCACCCCACGTGGTGGTGCGATAGTCAAGGCACATACTTTGATGGCCGGTCAACATCATCGTGCCGCGACGTGTGATCCAGCGTTGCACCGGAACTTGCTCCCACCAATTGGGTATCAGCTGATCAAGGATGCGGCCGTAGATCACACCGCCATACACATTCTTCGAGCCTGGGAAGGGGCCTCGTTCCAGCAAACACACCGATCGCCCCAGCCGAGCCGCTTGCAATGCTGCCGCTGACCCAGCGGGGCCTGCACCGACCACCAACACATCGAACATTGGCTGGCTCATGAGGATCGCACCTCCACCTTCGACACATGCGGCTTCGATTCCATGAGCTTCGACTCGAGCGAAGCAAGTACAGCTTTTGCGTCGCTGACTATTGCGACGTCAGACATCGTCATCATGGGACAACTTGGGTCGGTATTCACGCTGATGATGTGATCAGGTGCCCCAAGTCCACTGGTGTGTTGAGTGGCGCCTGAAATGCCAAATGCTATGTACACCTTGGGATTGACTGCAACACCAGTAGTTCCGATCTGACGCTCGAACGGAATCCACCCTGCGTCGCTGGCTACCCGAGTGCCACCCAAAGAGCCTCCGACTAAACCGCCGATTCGGCCCAGTTGATCAAAGTGTGTTTTGCCGCCCAGCCCTTGACCGCCAGCAACAATGCACGATGCTTCGGTGAGGTCCATGGTGGTCGGATCGGCGGCCAGCACCTCGACGCTTACGACCGAGTGACTCGATTCCTTCGCTGGCAGTTGCGTGTGGACGGTGCCACTGATGGTGATCGCCACCGGTCCACGCGATTCCACTACGCCAGCAAGCCCTGGGATGAGGGTGACGACCGCATTGACTTCGACGTCATGCAGATGATCAAGCATACCGTCCGAACGAACGGCAGTGACTTCCCAACTGACCTCAGGGTGTTCTCGGCGCTTGAGTTTGGTGATCCCGGTGATGACTGGCCGATTCATCAGTGCACCAACCATGGGCGCAAGATCTCGACCGTCGGGCGACGCCGGGAGCACAACGATCGTGGCCGCTGACAGTTGCGACACCACTATGGCAGCCAGACGCTGTAGCGGTTCTGCCGACTCGATCACGTGCACGCGCCCCGGCCCTGGCAACAGCCCCGCTGCTTGCCATGCACCGGTTCCGGTCACCACACCGCAAAAGTTGGCCAACTCAAATGCTTCCGCTGCGCCTGCAGGAAGTTCTCCACCCCGACAAACAATAAGCGCACACAGCTCTTGAGTTACATCAGGTTCTTCAGTTGCTTTACGTTCTTGAGACAGATCACTCACTACAACAAAGCTCCGACCCGGTCGCCTTCGATGACTGCACTGTGCGCTCGTCGAGGAGCGAGGCAATCACCGATGCGATGAACTGGAGTGCCCGCTTGTCGTAACTGGTGATAGAGATCATCGAGGGGCGCTGGCGGCACCGCAAGAACCACCAAGTCCGCAGGCACTTCAAGCATCTTTCCGCTGACGTGATGCAGCACCGAGAGCGCCGATCCGTTCCAACCCATCACCACGGAATCGGGTGTAAGCGCGATCCCTTTCGTTGCTGCACGCATGCAGAAGTTCTCCATGTCCAAGGTGATGCCCAAATCTTGCCCCACCACCATGCCCGGGGTCAGTATCTCAACCACGCAACCGCGGTCTGCCAACACTTCAGCGGCGCTGGTTGCCTGATGGAAGCCCAACTCGTCAACGACAACAACTCGCTGCCCCTCAACCACGCTCACTCGCCCGCTGATCGCATCGAGCACGTCCACAATTCGAGCATCGTCACCCGGAGCCCAATAGGGGCGGGCGGGTTTCGATCCAGTCGCAACCACCACAACATCGGGACGTGAAAGTGCAACCTCGTTCATGTCAACCGGGTGATTGAACAACACCTTCACATTTCGATTGGCCAGCTCGCGCATCTGGTTGCGGATCATGTCGCCAAACTCTGCACGATTGGGAACCGTTGCCGCCCATCGCACCTGACCGCCCGCAACATCATCACGTTCGTAGACGGTGACATCGTGCCCGTGGTCAGATGCGCTGATAGCTGCCTGCAGTCCAGCAGGCCCAGCTCCGATCACCATGACGTTTTTGCGTTTCTTCGAGATAGTCAGTGTACGTACTGCCTCTTTGCCGGTGGCCGGGTTTTCGATGCACCCCAGCCATCGATTCAGACCCATACGACCAACGCATTCCTGGTTGCAACTGAGGCACAGTCGAGTCTCGTCGTGTTCGCCACCTTGCGCTTTGCGGACAAAGTCCGGGTCGGCAATCTGGGCACGTACTGCTCCCACCAGATCGCAGTGACCTTCAGCGATCGCCCGCTCTGCTTGTAAGGGATCTTTAAATCGACCAACACCCACAACCGGCAGATCGACTGCTTTGCGGATGGCGTTGGGGATAAACAACGAGTAACCCGGCGGAATATGCATCGACGCTTCGATCATGTACAACGTTGCCGTTGCCACCCCGATCGAGGTGTTGATGTAGTCAACCTTGCCGTGCGCCTCGACCATACGAGAAACGGCCACTGCTTCGTCGATGGTGGTCCCGCCCTCAATGAACTCATCACCGCAGAGCCGGACACCCAACGCCATGCCTGGGCCAATGGCCTCGCGGACGGCATCAACAATCTCAAACAAGATGCGGGCGCGGTTTTCCAGCGACCCGCCGTAGCTATCGGTGCGATGGTTGGTGGCACCCGACAGAAACCCTCGAACGATCGACGAGTGGCTGCATTGCAACTCGACCCCGTCGAAGCCACCTTCGCGACAGTGCCCGGCAACCAGCGCA
>JANMEI010000639.1:0-2283 GCA_031376865.1 Acidimicrobiia bacterium
CACGGCGACCGCGAAGATCGGAAACGCGCTCGGTTGAAGTATCTGATTGACGATCGAGGGATGGATTGGTTTCGGTCAGAAGTTGAAGCTCGCCTTGGTCGCCGTCTGATCGATCCGATCGAAGTGTCACCGTGGGTTGAAGCCGAAGATCATTTGGGCTGGCATGAACAGCCTGATGGCAGGTGGGTGCTTGGTGTCCACGTTGACGCTGGCCGCGTGAAAGATACTGATACGGTCCGGTTGCGCACCGGACTTCGAAATGCCATTGAACAGTTCGATCTCAATGTGCACCTCACAGCCCGCCAAGATGTTCTGCTCACAGACGTTCAGACAGCCGACAAACCTGCAGTTGAACAGGCGTTGCGTGATCACGGTGTTGCCCTGCTCGATGAGTTATCTGAGCTGCGACGTCATGGCATTGCGTGTCCGGCCCTTCCTACATGTGGTCAGGCGCTCGCAGAGGCCGAACGGGTGCTGCCCGATACGATTGCCGAGGTGCAGGCGGCGCTCGATACAGCTGGTTTGGGTTCCCTACCGATCCATCTCCGCATGACGGGTTGCCCAAACGGGTGCGCAAGGCCGTACACCGCTGAACTTGGGATTATTGGGCGTACCAAAACTGGGTATGACATCCATCTCGGTGGCTCGATCGCGGGGACTCGTTTGAATCGCAAGTTTGCCCAATCGGTGAAGCTGCGCGACTTGCCGAAAGTTTTGGGACCGGTACTCGACCGATACCGAGCCGAGGCACTGGCTGGTGAAGGTTTCGGCGACTTCTGTTTCCGGGCCGAGATCGCGCCGCAGGTGTTCTCAACAACCGAAGCGGCCGATGGCGAGGGTGTGGCATGACGGTTTACTTGGTCGGTGCCGGACCTGGCGACCCAGACCTGTTGACGGTAAAAGCAGCGCGCATACTGTCGTGTGCTGATCTGGTGATTCATGATCGCTTGATTGATCCGCGCATCTTTGAGTTGGTGCCGCCGCATGCTGAACGCATCGATGTTGGTAAGCGCCCCGGTTGGTCTGCCACGCAGAACAACATCAACGAACTACTGGTGACGGTTGGTGCTGGCCGAGGGGCCGAGCGGACCATCGTGCGGTTGAAGGGGGGTGACCCATTTGTTTTCGGTCGCGGAGGTGAGGAAGCGGAAGCGCTGATGGCCGCTGGTGTGCTGTTCGAAGTCGTGCCCGGTATCAGTGCAGCATTGGCTGGGCCAGCCGCTGCAGGAATTCCGGTTACTCATCGCGGACTGTCGGCGTCGGTTACCGTCGTCGCTGGTCATCGTGAGGGCTACGACGACACCAACTGGGATGCCCTGGCGGTTGGCAACGGAACCATCGTTGTGCTCATGGGTGTTGAGCATCGCCGTCGAATTGCTACAGCGCTGCTCGCAGGGGGTCGGCTGCCGTCAACTCCGGTTGCGGTTATCGAACGGGCAACGTGGGAAAGTCAACGGACCATTCGAACGACGTTGGCGCAACTCGGCGGGGTTGACGTCGTGTCGCCTGCCATCATCGTGATCGGTGACGTGGCGGCGCTGTCCTATGTCGGAGTCGATGCTCAGCTACTTTCGACCACCGTCATCTCGACGGAGTAGTGGAGGGCGTCGTAGACGTGCTCGCCGAGTTCAACGATTCGGCCACGATCGTCCTGCATGACTCGGCGCATCGTGAGCAAAGGTGATCCCACCGCAACATCGAGCAAGCGGGCATTCGCTGCTGTGGCCGCAATCGCTCCAATTCGCTGCGATGCGCTGTGGGGCCGAATGCCGACTTGGCGAAGCAACGTGTACAGACCATCGGTGCTTAACGATTCGGTCGTGAGATGGCCGGCCGCCTCGACGGTGAGCCAGTTACGCATGATGGCAAGTTTTTGTTTGCCTGACGATCGACACCGCTCAACGTAGATCACCTCGGTTGCATCGCTCAACCCGAGGGCCTCGGCGATGCTGCCTTTGGCCTTGGTTCGTTTGAGTGACAAAACCGAAGTGCTTGGCGTTCGACCCTGATTGTGAAGGTCGTCCCACAAACTTGACAGCCGCACCGGTCGTCGGACCTGGTCGTTGACAACCTGCGTACCTACGCCCCGGCGTCTGACGAGCAAACCGGCGTCGACGAGGTCTTGTATCGCTCGGCGGACCGTGGGTCGCGAAACGTGCCATACCGCAGCCAACTCAATCTCGTTCGTCAAAAACTGACCTTTGGCCAACTCTCCAGACTGAATGGCTGCTCGAACTTGCTCGCCCAATTGGTGATAGAGCGGAAGTGGGCTACCCCGATCGA
>JANMEI010000642.1:0-3026 GCA_031376865.1 Acidimicrobiia bacterium
CATCACCAAGGGGGAGCTTGGCTATGTAGGGGAGCGTGGAGTCCGGGTCTGGGTTGCGGGCAATCAGAAAGTCATCCACACCACCATTCTGATTGATCACGTGACTTTGTTTGCACCTCCGACGTGGGCCAAAGTCGAACATGGGAATCACGTACCTTGACCCGAGAGCCGAACCAAGCGCGCCAGTCGAGCCATACGCAGCAGCTCTTACACGTGACGACCGCCCGTTGACTATCGGACTGTTGGCCAACGGGTTTCCTGATTCCGACACGTTCTTGCGTTCCGTCGAGTCCGCATTGCTTCGTCGATTGCCCCCTTCCACTCAAACCACGTTTCTCAACAAACGCAACGCATCGGCACCTGCTTCCGCAGCGCAGGTAGATGGCATGGCAGCTGAAGTGCACTGTGTAGTGACCGCGTATGGCCATTGAGGCAGTTGCACCTCCGGCACCGTGCGTGACGGCATCTCCTTCGCCCGAAAAGGCATTCCTGCAGTTGCAATTGTTAGCACCGCATTTTGGGCGCAGGGAGATTTTGTGGCCCGTTCACTTGGCATGCCGGACGTGCCGCGTGTTCGAATTCCTCATCCTGTGGCTGGGACCGGAGCCGATGCGATGGCTGCCGTTGCGGAATCGATCGCCGATGAACTCATCGCTGTATTGAAACTGAGCACTCCATGACATCGACTACACGAGTGACGATGTTGCACGCAGATAGCGAACACGATGCCCGTGAGGCGCTGGATGCTGCTGGATGCACCGATGGCCTTCCCGTGGTGATTCCGACGCCTGAGCGCGTGCAGCGGATGGTGTTAGCAACGGGCATTGACGCCGACATGGTGTTGGGAGAGATTGGACCGTCCTACGGCGTGGCAACGATCGAGAAGGTTGCGATCGCTGCGGTGATGGCTGGTTGTTTGCCCGACTGTGTCCCGGTGGTGGTGGCCGCGGTGAAAGCCCTGTGTCGGCCCGAGTTGGATACGGCCGAAATGCAAGCCACGACTCATGCGATTTCACCACTGCTGATTGTGAATGGGCCGGCGCGTGAGTGGTGTGGAGTGGCATCGGGTTTCGGGGCGCTTGGCCCAGGTCATCGGGCAAACATGACGATTGGTCGCGCCGTTCGTTTGGTGATGTTGAACGTCGGTGGTGCACGCCCCGGAGTGTCAGACATGGCACTGCTCGGACACCCTGGCAAGTTGGCGATGTGTGTGGCTGAGGACGAAGCAGCTTCGCCGTGGGAACCGCTGCATGTCAGCTTGGGTTATCAATCCGACGAAGGGGTGATCACGGTGGTGGGCACCGAAGGTCCGCACTCGGTCATTTCCGTCTCGGATGCCGACGATCCCTCCAGTGCGGATCGGCTCATTCGAAGTCTTGCCGCAGCGGTAGCCAACCTGGCGTCCAACAATGCTCACTTCCATCGAGGGACGGTGGTAGTTGTTCTCAATCCCGACCATGCCAACGTGTTGAGCGGTGCGGGCTGGACCCGCAATGATGTGCAGCAACGCGTCTGGACCGCTGCTCAACATCGACGAGATGTTCTGCGTACGTACAATCCTGCGTTTGCCGGAAACGGTGCCGATGACGATCTGTTGCCAGCCGTGCAACAGCCGACCGATGTGTTGATCCTGGTCGCTGGTGGCGGGGGGTTGTATTCCACCGTGTTTCCCAGTTGGGGCGCGGGCGGGCATGGCAACCCATACGTCACCGAAGTGATCGACCTTGGTCAAGCCTGCGCTATCCCGTCTATCTCATGACCAACTGCCCGAAATATATGCATTCCTGCACATTTTTCGGGCACTCGACTGTGGTTTACCGCATTAACCTCCTGTGATGTTGACCACTCCTGCCACCCTCAACGAACTTGGCGGTTGGACCGCAATTTTGGGCACCGTTGCCGATCGTCAGGATCTTTCTGAGGTGCAGGCTCGTGCTGCGATGAACGAGATTCTGTCGGGTGCTGCTGCTCCTGCTCAGATTGCTGGTTTCATCGTGGCGTTGCGGATGAAGGGTGAATGCGTCAACGAGTTGGTCGGGTTGGCACGCGGCATGATGGACGCCGCCGAACCGTTGACGCTTGGACCTGAGGTCATCGATGTGGTGGGAACGGGCGGGTCGGTTAGCCGTCGTAAGCATGCATTGAATGTGTCAACGATGGCATCGTTTGTGGCTGCGGGTGCTGGCGCAGTGGTGTGCAAGCACGGTAACTACAAAGCATCGTCAACATCTGGCGCGTTCGATTTTTTGACCACGCTCGGAATCTCCGTCAACTTGACGCCCACGCAATTGCAGCAGTGCGTAGCAGAACTTGGCATCGGGTTTGCTTTGGCCCGCACGTTTCATCCCGCGATGCGCCACGCGGCCAACGTTCGCGCAGAGCTTGGCATCCCAACCGTTTTCAACGTTCTGGGACCGTTGGCCCACCCAGCGCAACCGAAGCGTCAATTGATCGGCACCGCCAACGAACAATTGGCAGCACGCATGGCCGAGGTGTATCAGCGGCTTGGTTCAGAACTTGCGTGGGTGGTATCCGGTGCCGGTGGCCTCGACGAAATCTCTACGTCGGGCCCGTCGGTGATCTACGTGACCACCCCGAATGGTGTTCGACGCACCGAAGTCGACGTGGTGGAGTACGGCATCAATCCTCCCAAGCCAGAAGATCTGGCCGGAGGTACCGCCGCAGACAACGTCGCGATTTTTGAGCGGATCATGAACGGCGATGACACCGCGGCGCGTTACGACATCGTGGTGCTCAATGCCGGTGCAGCGCTCGCTGTGGCGGGTTTGGCCCCGGATCTACCAAGCGGCATCGACCTGGCTCGTGCCGCAGTTGCCGACGGTCGAGTAGCTGCGTTGGTCGACCGAGCGCGTGACTATACGCAGCGGCTTACTGCGAACAACTAGCCCGCAACCGTTACGAGTAGCGCGCGACCAGGTACGACACTGCGGCGATGATCGCAAGGCACACCAGAATAAAAGTCATCCCGGATACTCGTTTGCGTCCGCGCCGCTGGTGAGGCGTTG
>JANMEI010000709.1:0-3664 GCA_031376865.1 Acidimicrobiia bacterium
GGCGCCGAGATTGTCATGTCCGGTTCAGCCCAAGAGGCCTTCGCCGCGGCCGATGCTTTGGTCCTTTCTGAGGGTCGCACGCTGGTGCATCCGTTTGAAGGTCGTTCAACGGCACTGGGCACAGCGACGGTTGGTTTGGAATTCATGTCGCAGGTGCCTGGTCTTGATGCGGTGATCGTGCCCATAGGCGGCGGGGGCCTGATTGCTGGAGTGGCGGCCGCGGTGAAGCTGGTGAACCCGTCATGTTTGGTGTTCGGGGTTGAACCAGTTGGTGCCGATTCGATGAGTCGTTCGTTTGCAGCAGGAGAGCCTCAATCGATTGAGAAGGTAGCGACGATCGCCGATAGCTTGGGTGCCCCGTATGCGTTGCCGTTCACCTTTGAGCTGGCGCGCCGCAATGTTGATCAGCTCGTGCTCGTCTCTGACGACGAGTTGCGCTCTGCCATGCGCCTCACGTTTCTCGACGCCAAGCTGGCGGTTGAGCCCGCCGGCGCTGCTGCGCTAGCTGCTCTTGTTGGACCGCTCAGGGATCGGCTCAAAGGCGCACACGTTGGCCTCATCGTTTGTGGCTCAAACATTGATATGCAGACGTATCAGCGTCACGTTGGCGAATAGAGCTTCACGAACTGTTCTTGCTCATCGGTTTCTACCGCTGAGGGGCAATACACCTGACGAACCCATGCCACCGCTTCACTGGACGGCACGCCGGTCATCACTGCGAGCACCGCCAGCATCGTCCCGGTGCGCCCGTGCCCACCGATGCATCCAATTTCGACGTGTTCGTTGACACGGCTGCGATGGAGCAACTCAACACATTGCTGACGAAAGACGGCCATGTCCGCGGGTAATCCGAAGTCGGGCCACTCGACATGAACATGCGGCCATGGTGGCGACCAAACCGGATCAAGGTAGACACCGAAGGCGGGCTGCACTTCGCGTTGCACGTTCTGTTCATTGCCGAGGTACGAGGCAACGCCCACGGTTGTTCCGTCTGGGAGCTCAATCGATTGCAAATGCCTATGAACTCCTGCTCGCGCCATGCACTCTGTGCACATAGCGAACCCGGCACCAGCTACACCCGGCCGTTCGCGGGACAATTGTTCCCCGCAACTGATGCACCTCATCACTAGAGGCGCTTTCTATGCACGAACAAGACGACCGGGGCGGGCGCCTGTTGGAACTCCGTTCGCGAACGTCTGCACACCTTTCACGAAGGTGGCCTGGTAGCCGGTGACCTGCTGCACCAGACGACGCCCTCCTGCGGGAAGATCAAACACCATCTCTGGCGGTGCGATTCGCAGCGCATCAAGGTCGATCAGATTAATGTCTGCTCGCTTACCAACCTGCAAGGTACCGCGGTCATTCATTCCGAACACCGCTGCCGTTCGACCCGTCTGCTGGGCGACGGCGGCCTCCAATGTCAGCCGTTCGCCGCGATGACGGTCACGAACCCAGTGCGTCAACAAATACGACGGCATCGACGCATCGCAAATGAGCCCGCAATGAGCGCCCCCATCGGACAACCCCAGCACCGTGGTGGGATGCGTAATCATCTCGCGAATCGCTTCGTGATCGCCCTGCTGGTACGAGGCCAGCGGCGCAAAAATCAAGGCTGTGCCGTCTCGTTCCATCATCCAATCAAACATCACTTCTTGCGGAGTGCGTCCTGATGCAGCAGCCACCGCGGCGGCCGACGTGGACGGATGCGGTTCATAGTCGGGCGGATCACCCAACGGAAAGAACTGGTGGTACCTGGTCATCAGCGTGAGACCGATTTTGTTCTTCGTTGCTGGTTCTTCGGCAAGTAACGCCGCTCGAACTTCGGGCAGTCGCAGCCGAGCAACTCGATCAGCAATCGGCAAGCTCGCAATCGCTTTATACGTCGGATGCGTGATGAACGGATGGAGAGAAGACTGGAATCCGAACAGCATTCCGGTGGGGCGATTGGCAACCTGAGGCACAATCTGCAACCCGCTTGCTTGCGCCGCTGTCGCCGCATCAAGCGCATGACGATATGCGTACGGATCACTTCCACCTTGCGCCAGTGCATAGGTGACGGTGGCGCCCACACCAGCGAGCGACTTCATCCACGCCTGTTCTTCATCCCCCATGACATCGTCGCCAACAAGTTCGATAACACGCCGCCCAACACGCGAAATAACCTCGCCAATGGCAACCAATTCGTCGGGCAGCGCATTGGTCCCCGGAACCAAGCCATGCTTCGAGCGATGCAAGATCGTGCGACTTGTCGAGAATCCAACTGCCCCCGCACGCAATCCTTCCTCAGCCAGAACCGCCATTTGCGCAATCTCATCAGCAGATGGAAGCTCGTGGGCCCGCTCACCCATCACGTAGGCGCGCAACGCAGCGTGTGGCACCTGAGCGGCCACATCGAGCACACGTGGCATCTTGTCGACAGCGTCGAGGTATTCCGGAAAACTCTCCCACTGCCAATCGATACCTTCGGCTAACGCTGAACCGGGAATATCTTCAACGCCTTCCATCAGCTCGATCAAAAACTGCTCGCCACCCGGTCGACGTGGGGCGAACCCGACTCCGCAGTTGCCCATCACCACCGTCGTGATGCCATGCCAACTCGACGGCGTGACTTCCGGATCCCAGGTGACCTGCCCGTCGTAATGGGTATGAATGTCAACCCAACCAGGTGCCACCACCAAACCGGTGGCGTCGATGATGTGTGCCGTGGGGCTGTCGAGCGAACCAGCTGAAGCGACTTCGGTGACGATTCCGTCAACCACGCCAACGTCAGCTTGCCGGGCGGGCGCCCCCGTGCCATCAACGACGGTTCCGCCACGAATAATCAGCTCTGTCATCTCCCCATGTTGACAGGGTGGGTCGGTGTTACCAACTTTGACGGCGAAGCAACCCAATCGTTGGCTCGTACCGGTCTGCAATAAGTCGAACGGGGTCATGTGCTTCTCGCCCATGTGGAACAAAACTAGTGATGCCGAGTGCGGCCAACGTCGGTTTGAGATCCTCATCGTTCGCAGCACGCTGAAGCGCGTTTCGGAGGGATTCCACCGGCCCGCCCAGACGGGTGATTAACGGGGTCACGGCGACCGCAGGGCCATGTCCAATCACACGGAGTCCTGCTGCTGCCGGCCGACGCCAGGTGGAGAGCAACCAGAACGACCACGCATCGATGGATGCGATATCGGCGCGTCCCGAACGCACTGCTTCAACGCTGTTGAAGTGACCACCAGTGATCAGCACCGACAATTCGTTACTCAACAACTCGTCGGACAAGCCATGCTGTTCATGTAGGAACTGCGCCAATGACACCCAGCCAGACAATGAGTCAGGTCCGTTGGCGCAGAGTCGAAGACCGTTGCGACTGTATGCACCTAAATCATCTGCGAGAGAATCATCCTCACGAGCAATGATGACCGTGCGATACCAACCGGGCTGGTCTACGAGATCAACCACCGTTGACCACGACCCGACTACCTCAACCCGCTCGCGCAGATCAGCCACCACTGGGTACCCGCACGAATGACTCACGAGCAGCGATGGGTCTAACCAGTGGTCCTTGAGCGATACAAACTCGCGAGTGAGAACTGATGGTGAGTCGACACCCTGCATCGCAAGATCAGCCGAGATGAAACGCCATAGCCCGTCGGTATGGAGGCTGACCTCTGGAAGG
>JANMEI010000744.1:0-6662 GCA_031376865.1 Acidimicrobiia bacterium
TGGAACGCACCGTCAGCGCTGAGCGTCGTCAACTCCACGATCGCCTCGACACCTTGCAGGCCGAAATCGTCCGTCGATACAAAACCGGAGAAGCCACTGTCGAGGGTCTGCTGCGGTGAATCTTGCCGACGCCGGTCCAGCAAAAGATGGACCGATGAAAGAAAGTCCGGGGCAAACAGAGGCACCCGAAGTCGACTCAGGATCAACCCCGCTCGGAGATTTCATCCGGGAGCAACGCCAAGGTGCGCGTTTGTCACTGCGCAAACTGTCCGACATGGCGCAGATCTCCAACCCCTATCTCAGTCAAATTGAGCGTGGCCTCCGCAAGCCAAGTGCTGAGATACTGCAACAACTCGCCAAGGCACTTCGCATATCGGCCGAGACGTTGTACGTTCAAGCCGGTATTCTCGACGAACGGCGCGATGGCGGCGGTCTCGAAAAAGCGATCGAAGACGAACCACATCTCACGGTTGCCCAAAAGCGGGCGCTGCTCCAGGTGTACAAGTCCTTTTTGTCGGAAAATACGCAGTAACAAACAACACCGGTAACACCGAACATCAGTAACACCGAACATCAGTAACAAACAACGCAAGCGGGAGGTACAGCGGCCATGACCACATCACCAGATCACCACGTCACCCCACTCCTCGACGCGCCCACAGATGTGCCCCCGATGACCATCGCGGTGCTATGTATGCATACTTCACCGCTCGCCCAACCCGGCACCGGTGATGGTGGCGGCATGAATGTGTATGTCCGCGAGCTGGCCACTTCGATGGCGCGCGCTGGAGTGCGTTGCGAGGTATACACCCGAGCCGACGATCCGTCACAGCCTGGCACGGTTGACGTTGAACCCGGATTTCGCGTCCATTACTTGCAGGCTGGCCCGTTGGCCGTGGTCGAAAAAGAAGATCTGGCTGCGTTGGTTCCCGTGTTTGCTGACGCGGTTGAATTGCACCTACTCGCCAATCAAATCAACCCCGATGTCATTCATGCCAACTACTGGTTATCTGGCCAAGCTGGCGTGCTCCTCAAGTTCCGGTTTGGCGTCCCGTTGGTCACCACGTTTCACACGTTGGCGTTAGTGAAAGCCGCAGGCAACGATCCCGAGCCCGAAGCGCGGTCCATCGCCGAACGAAACGTGGTCGCCTGCAGCGACCTGGTCTGTGCGTCATGCACCGTCGAACGCGACCAACTCGTTCACCTGTATGGGGCCGAACCGGGCTTAGTCATCGAGATTCCACTCGGTGTTCATCATGCGTTCTTTTCACCCGGAGCTCGCATGGGTGCGCGTCAAGCAGTCAGTGCCACCATTGGGCAACTCCGCAGCGGACCGCTCATGTTGTTTGTGGGGAGGCTGCAACCATTGAAGGGTGCCGAACTAGCAGTGCAAGCACTGGCCGAACTTCGGCGACCCGATGTCACCTTGCTGATTGTGGGAGGCCCATCGGGCCGAGGTGGCGATGCTGAACTCCTCCACTTGAAAGAACTCATTGCCGCCCGTGGCGTCCAGGGGCAGGTGCAATTTGTCAGCCCACAACCGCATTACTTACTGTCAACCTTTTACCGTGCCGCGGACGTCGTGCTCGTGCCCAGTCGCAGCGAGTCCTTTGGGCTCGTCGCACTAGAAGCCTCAGCCTGCGGCACCCCGGTGATTGCTTCAGCTGTTGGTGGGCTGCAGTCCCTGATCGACGACGGCGTCACCGGATGGTTAATCTCCACTCGCAACCCGCAGGAATACGCCGAGCGACTCCGGTTGTTGTTTGCGCACCCCGATATGGCTCGTGCCATGGGTGACGCTGCTGCAAACCGCGCCCGTCGATACGCCTGGGCTGCAACTGCGCAACGCGTCAAGGCTGCGTTCGAAGAGCTCGCAGCGAATGCTCCGGCGCCATGCCGGGCTTGTTAGCGATACGACGCTCATGACGCAGCCAACTTCAGCGGCGCAGATCCAACTGATTTCGGCCTTTTTGGCTACGGAGCAGGCCAACAACCCGTTGATTGCCGACATTCAACAGGCCGCTGCGCAAGATCTTGAGTTGGGAGTCGCCAGCCGCTGGTATGTGCGGATGCGTGGCGAAGAAAAAGAAGTCGTCACCGTCTGGCTAACCGTTCGCGAACGCACCCTGCAGTACGAGACCTACGTCTGCCCTGCTCCCGCGGAGAATATTGCCCAAGCCTTCGAATATGTCCTGCGCGTCAACCAGCGATTGTCGGGAATGGCGTTCTGTATCGGAGGCGAAGACGCCCTGTACCTCCGAGGCGACATGCCCTTGTCGGCAGTCACCGAGCGAGACATCGACCGGATTTTGGGCAGTTTGTACGCGGCGTCCGAGGAGACTTTCCCCACAGCAATGCGAATTGGGTTCAGTTCTGTCTTCCGTCGATAGCTAGTGGTGATCTCGTCAGTGGATTTCAGTAGGAATTCGTCGACTGCCGCTTGCGAAACCTCGTTTTGGCCAGTACGGTGCTCCCCGAAGCCCGGTGGTGGACTGCTGGTCGATTCGTTCGGGGAAGTGCGAATCGGTCTGCGAAACCTCCGGGTTTCATCGCGTCCAGTGCATCCCGGGCGACCTACTGTCAAACGGTGAACAAGCTTCTCAATGCTGTGGGTGTGGCCGGGTTGACCTCCGTGCTGGTGCTCGCCACAGGGTTCGTTGCCCCTGCCCAGACCAGTGGCAAGCCGGCGGTTACTCACTGCGGCCAAGTTGCGGTCATCAGACCAATAGCGCTGTCTACTGCTTGCGGTGACAGCGGATCTGGAGCATCCAAACTCGTTTGGAAGTCCTGGGGTGCACAGCAGGCGACCGGCGTCGGCACGTACTTTCGGAACACTTGCGACCCTGCGTGTGCCACAGGGAAGTTCTCCACAAAGCCAGCATTTGTGGTGCTCGACAAACCGGCTGCTTGCCGAGACGGAAAAGTGCTGTTCAAGCGGCTGCGCATCTTCAGCTCGTCCAAACGAACCAGCTTGCTAGCACCTGCCACCGAACTGGGCTGCCTGGCCAGTTCCGCGGCGCCACCTCCATCGGTCACTTCAGCAACTGTGGCAGCCCGCACCCCGACGATCACCTACTCCAGCATCGGTCCGCTTCGGCTTGGTATGACCGAGCAAGAGGCCATGACGGTCACCAAGCAGCCGATCGTAGTGGCCGCCGCAACAGATTGTATGCCTACTGATGAACGCGCTATCGACGATGGAGTGAACGGGGTGGCGGCAACCTTTACCGACAACAAGGCAACCTATGTGGACACCGATTCGCAGCGATGGCGAACCAAGGAAAACATCGGTGTTGGATCAACCGAAGCTCAACTCATCGCCGCGTATGGGTCAGCGTTGCGGGCAATCAACTTTACCCATGAAGATGGAACCCCGTACGGATGGTGGCTCCAATCTCCAGATGCCGCCACTTCGATTGGGTTCGTCGTCTACGCCAAAACAATCACAGGTGTCTTTGTCCAACTCGGTCCGGTGGCGATCACTTGCTGATCCGCTACCGTCACCAGCATGAGTTCTCCGTACAGTCTCGTATTCATCGGCGGCGGCAACATGGCCGAAGCATTGCTGGGCGGCATTATTTCTGGCTTACCGGATGCGGGACACGCTTCCATTGGGGTGGTCGAAACGATTCCGGCCCGTCGTGAGTACCTGTCTGTTATGTTCCCCGGCATCACGGTCATGTCGGAGTTGACCGACCCGGTTGAAGCGGTGGTCATCGCGGTGAAACCCAACGATGTGGAAACCGCTTGCCGGTCTGTCAGTCAACAACTGGTCGGGCCACAGCGGTTGCTGTCTATCGCCGCCGGCATCACGATCTCGCAGTTAGAGCAATGGGTGGGCGCCAGTGCGAAGGTGATTCGGTCGATGCCGAACACACCGGCACTAGTTGGGCAAGGCGCCGCTGGCCTATCGGGAGGCACGACGGCTAGCGCAGACGACGTGTCGTGGGCCCTCGACCTGCTCGGCAAAGTCGGTATCGCCGTTGAAGTGCCTGAAGCAAAACTTGATGCGGTGACGGGCCTCTCGGGATCGGGGCCGGCCTACGTATTCTTGGTGGCAGAGGCGATGATTGAAGCCGGGGTCCTAGTTGGGCTCCCGCGGGATACGGCCGAGAAACTTGCGAAGCAGACGCTGCTCGGCGCAGCGACATTGCTGGTGCAGTCCGGCACTGACGCCGCCATATTGCGGGCCAACGTCACGTCACCGGGTGGTACCACGGCGGCTGGATTACGAGCGCTTGAGCAACACGGTGTGCGCGCCGCGTTTATGGATGCCGTAAGCGCGGCAACCAATCGTGCGCATGAACTCGCTGCTGGTTAGCACCGCGTTGTTGCGGTATCGAAAGCCATGATGGGCTGAGGTACATCGACATGAGACACTTGTCCAATGTCGGTAACGGTGCACCAATCAGCGCAGTACGACCGGCAACGGTGGCGCAACGGTGGAGGGTGGACTCAAGAAGTTGCTCGATCGCTCCCCGGTGCCGCAGGTGTCGACTGGACCTGGCGGGTCTCAATTGCGGAGATCGAAACCGACGGGCCGTTCTCGCAATTCCCCAACGTTGAACGACTTCTCGTGCTGCTCGATGGGACCGGTATGCAACTCACCGTTGATGGTCAGAGTCACGAGCTAATCGAACAATACGTACATATGCGATTTAGTGGCGAGGCTCACATCGAATGTTCACTGATCGATGGGCCGACACGAGACCTCAACGTCATGTGGCGGCGCGGTGGGTATACCGATGAACCGCACCATGAACCCCGGGATGCGCAGGTGTTCCAGCGCTTGATCGGGGGCACTTTTTCGATCACCGCTCAACCGGCCGAGCTCTGGGTGATGCATATCCTCGCTGGCACCAGCGTGGCCGGGCCGGGGCTTGCGGCGGGTGCTGAGCCAACAGACACCATCGTGATTGATGCAACCACGAGCGAGGTCCCCATCAGGCAGTCTTTTTTGGGAACGGGCACCATCCTGTTGGTTCGTGTATGTCTAGGTGTGCGCGCGGTTGGCCAAACCTCTGGAAGGCTGTAGTTCGCTTATGCAACCGTCTACTGCCCAGACCATCTCGTTTCTGACCGACTATGGCCTCGCTGACGAGTTTGTCGGTGTCGTCAAGAGCGTCATCCGTCAATTGGCACCCGATACAACCGTGATCGACATCAGCCATCAGATTGCACCTCATGATGTGCGTGCTGGATCATTGACGCTAACCCGCGCAGTGCAGTACCTCCCCGATGGGGTGGTGTTGGCGGTCATCGACCCCGGCGTTGGAACTGCCCGGAAAGCTGTGGCGGTCGAAGTATCGAACGACGATTGCCATCTCATTTTCGTGGGTCCAGACAACGGACTGCTCGCCCCCGCAGTCGCCATGGCTGGCGGCGCCACTCGGGCCTTTACGTTGACCAACGTGGATCTGCACCTGGCGGCACCGGGAGCAACGTTTGCCGGTCGTGACATTTTCGGGCCTGTTGCAGCTCGGTTATCGAATGGCATGCCGATTGAAGAATGCGGCGAACCAATCGACCCCAACCTGTTGCTCCCCGGAGTGCTGCCGCTCAGTCGAAACGAAGACGGCGAGTTGCACGCAGAAATCCTCTGGGTCGATCACTTTGGTAACGGGCAACTGAACCTTGATCCGGCCGAGGTGCAAGCATTCGGCTCGGTCGTGAGCATCCGGTTCGGTAGTACCGAATCTCCGCTTCGAACCGCCCGGGTCGCCACCAGCTACGGCGATCTGAAGACCGGCGAAATTGGGTTGGTGATTGACTCATATGGGTTGCTTGCTATCTCGCTTGACCGGACCAGCGCGGCCAGTCAGCTGGGGCTGGCCGAAGGCATGTTGGTCATCATCAGCGAAGCAGATGCACCTCAACGCCCCGCACCGACTCCCGTGTCACTTTCGGTTCGTCCTCCCTTGCGCGACGAAGCTGCGCAAGACTGATCACCTATGCGCCCGGCTACCACCCTTGCTCTTGTCCTGTTACTGCTTGTTTTGGTTGGCGCAGCTGTCGCTCAATTGGTGTTTAACGTTGGCGGCGGTCAAGTCTCAAACACCACCACACCATCTCGAAGGAGCACGTCTGTGGTGTCCACCGTCGTGGTCAGCACCTCAGTGGCGCCCGCATGAACCTCGTCTCGCTCATTGATTCCCACCCGGCCGAAGCCGGAGCGATCATGAGCTCGGGCGAAACCACTACTTATGGAGCGTTGCGGCAACAAGCAGCGGCGATCAGCGCAGGGTTAGTTGCTGCAGGAGTCAAACCGGGCGACCGGGTTGCGTTGCTGCTGGCTTCAAACTGGTACTTCGTCGCAGGGCACCTTGGTGCGCTTGGGGCCGGAGCAGTGGTGGTGCCGTTAAATCCGCAAAGCCCCACCGCCGAACTGCAGCGTCAGCTTGATGTAGTGCAGCCAACCGTTGTCGTCGTTGGTCCCAGCGCCGCGAAAGCCTTTGACGAAGTAGACCGAAGTGCAGCCGGTATAGAGGTCGTGCTCACTCCTGAGGGCGTTGCCCTGGCCGACGGATCACGCCCGTTTGAAGATCTGCTTGTCACCCCTGCGCGTCCCGGGTGGATAGACCGAGCTGACACCGATGTAGCGGTGCTGATGTTCACCAGCGGCACCGCCGGATCACCACGAGCCGCCATGCTCACGCACGGCA
>JANMEI010000800.1:0-3053 GCA_031376865.1 Acidimicrobiia bacterium
GAAATCGAGGTGCCAGAAGCAATTGCTGCGCGCATACGAATTGCGCTCACCCACATCAGTGCTGATCGACTTGCGCTGTCACCTGACTGCGGAATGAAGTACCTGCCACGCGAAGTCGCTCAAGCCAAGTTGGCTTCGATGGTTGCGGCTGCTCAGATCGTGAGGGCTGAGCTCAACGGCCTATGACTTGATTTTCGCGATGGATGCAGTGCCGCTGGTAATCAGACTTTGGGGAAGTGGCGCATAGCCAAGGCCAGCGGCCTTTTGCTGGCATGGGCCAACGGAGTAGGTCAAGAAAGCCTGGAGCACCCCAGCTTTTTTAGCGTCCATCTTGGTGCGAGCGATGATATAGCTGGTCGTTGAGATCGGGTAGGCATCAGCCTTCTCGGTGGCGAAGTTCAAAACCAGCGTGCCATCGGCATTTGCTTTGGCGTCAGCCAAGGCCGAGGTAACCGCAGCTGCGGTTGGACTGACTGCCGCGCCAGATGCGTTAATGACCTTGACCGTTGACAGTTTTCGTTCAGCCGCATAACTGGTTTCTGCAAAGCCAATCGAGAAGTTGCCCTGGTTCCCGCCGATGTAGTTGGCAACGCCGTCCGAACCCTTCTGAGCAATGCCGACCCCCGCTGGTACCGGGAACGTGGAGGTAACACCCTTCTTCCATTCGCCGCCACCAGCAGCATCGAGGTAGGCGCTGGCGACTGCGGAGGTACCCGACGAGTCTGAACGCACAATGACGCGAATGGTTTCTTTAGGCAGCTTTGCCTTGGGGTTCTCCTTGACGATGATCGGGTCGTTCCACTTGGCGACTTTGCCGCTAAAGATCTTGGCCAGTGTCGGGCCGCTGAGCTGCAATTCGCCGGCCCCAGGAACCTTGTACAACACGGCCACACCACCGGCAATCAACGGTATGTATACGTATGGATCCTTGAGTTGCTTCGCTTCAGCTGCGCTGAACGGCACGTCTGAACCGGCAAAGTCGGTCGTTTTCGAAATGAAACCGCTCCTACCAGCACCGGAACCCGAGGCTTGGTAGGTGACATTCACGCCGAGCGACTTTTTGACATCGGCTTTGCACTGCTCGACATAGTTCGCCATGAACGACGAACCTGCACCGGTCACTGAAACGGAAGTATCAACCTTTGCTTGTTGGGCTTGCGCACACGCTGGCGCGAGCACGAGGGTGCTAGAGGCAAGGGACCAGATGATGACGCGACGAGTTGAAGAAATCACGAAGCGACCCTATCTGTTTGACACGTCGTGCCTGACGCGCAGCTCGCAATCAGCCGAATCGACCGTTGATGTAGTCGTTGGTGCGTGGATCCAATGGGTTGCCGAACACCGTTTCCGTTTTACCCGACTCGACAATGTACCCAGGGCGATTTTCTTCGGCCAAGAAGAAGACGGTTTGATCAGAACAGCGCTGTGCTTGTTGCATGTTGTGCGTGACAATAACGATCGTCACTTCGTCGGCGATTTCACGGATCGTGTCTTCCACCCGGCGAGTAGAAGTGGGGTCGAGCGCCGAACACGGTTCATCCATCAGTAAAACCTTCGGCCTCACCGCCAACGACCGAGCAATACACAGCCGTTGTTGTTGGCCGCCAGAAAGGGAACCTCCGGCTGCGCTGAGGCGGCTCTTCACTTCGTTCCACAGCCCGGCACGTGTGAGAGCCCATTCGACGAGACCGTCTTTGTCGGGGGTCTTCGTGCCCGTGAGCTTGAGACCCGCTAATACGTTGTCGTGGATGGACATGGTGGGGAACGGGTTTGGCTTCTGAAACACCATGCCGATTTGCTGGCGGGTTTGGGCAGGACGAAGGTCTGGCCCGTAGATATCGACCCCGTCAAGCAACACCTGGCCGGACATGGCCGCACCCGGAATGAGTTCGTGCATCCGGTTGAGGTTGCGCAAGAACGTTGACTTTCCACAACCCGATGGCCCAATCAGCGCGGTCACGGAGTTGGCTGGCATGACCAGCGAAACATCCTCAAGCACCTTTCGTTTGCCGAACCAGGCCGACAGGTGACGCGCTTCGATAGGGGTCTCGCCGTCGTGGCGCGGCACACCGTCAGTTGTCAACGAAGATGCAGTTGCTGAAGCGGGAATGAGATTGGATTCAGAGGTCATGAGTGAAGTCATTGGAGTGTAGGACCCTTCCGGGATTTGATGCTGACACGTTTAGGGACGAGCGGCCTTGGAACGACCGGTAACTCGGGCAATGATGAACAGGATGAGGACCAGCAAAATCAGCACCAGCGCAGCCACCCAGCCCCGATTTACTGCTTCGCCTTGAGCGCTGGTGAATTGTTGATAGGCAAACAACGGAAGCGCAGCCTGGGGTTCGGTAGCGGTTCGGGCAAGGTTCACCTGGTCGTTGCCGAACGCAGTCATCAGTAGCGGAGCGGTTTCCCCTGCTACGCGGGCGATGCCAAGAATGACGGCCGTAACGATGCCGACCTTGGCGGTGGGCAGCACGATGCGAAGCGCAGTTCGCCATTCGGGCGCACCCAGGGCCAGGGCTGATTCGCGTAATCCGCCTGGTACCAACCGCAGCATTTCTTCGGTGGTGCGCGCAATGGTTGGCAACATCAGCACGGCGAGGGCAAAACCGGCAGCCAAACCCGAGAATCCTTGACCAGCCTGCACGACCCACAGCGAGAAAATGAACAAGCCCGCCACGATTGACGGGATACCGCTCATCGCATCAACAATCAGCCGAACGACGCCAGCGAGCCGCCCACCGATTTCGTTGAGATACACGGCGGTCAATACGCCGAACGGAAGCGAGATCAACGTCGCAATCAACACTTGCACGATCGTGCCGGTAATTGCGTGGGAGGCACCGCCCTTGGTTGCAGGAGCGTCGGGATCGATGCCTTCCAACGTCTCCGTGAAGAAGTTAGGCCGCAAGTACTTGATGGACTTAGCAACCACAAACCCGAGTACAAGCGACAGCGCCACCAACACCAACAATGCTGCGGCGCTCAGTAACACGGTGGTCATGGCATCGCCTGCAGCCATTGCCCCTTCTTGCTTGCGGACCAGCGCG
>JANMEI010000470.1:0-3871 GCA_031376865.1 Acidimicrobiia bacterium
CCACCACCACCTCGATCTCGTCGATACAGACCCCCGGCCCATCCGGCCGACCGACTCAACCAGTAGCGGGCGTTCCTGTCCCATCGGGTTCCACCACTGTGGTTGCCGCTCCTAGTTCAGCGTCACCCTCCTCTGTCGTGACCGTTCCAACTTCGAGCACCCCCGTTTCCTCGATTCTGGTGCCGGCAACCTCCGTGCCGCTGCCCCCCGAATCAACCACAACCAGTGTGCAGTCGACCGTCGCTGCGCCAAGCACTGTGCCGGTGGCGCCGCCGACGTCGTTTGATCCGACGATCCCCGAGGCAAGCATCACGTTGGCGCCACCGGTGGCTGGGTAGTCAACAGAATTTCCGGAACCAAACTTCCCCCGCTGTCCGTCCTACAGTCCAGTAGCTGACTGGTCGAATCAATTGGGGTACGAGCAGCGCTGCAACAGGGAAGAGGCTTCGTGAAATCGACTGGTCGGACAACGGCAGGAAGAACGCCAGCGGCACTCGCTGTCTCGATGGCATTGCTCATCGCTGCGTGCACCAACAACTCCTCGCCGGCTCCCACTTCCGGCGCACCAACCACGCAAGCGACCTCAGCGCCAGTCGTTTCCGCCGGGCCTGACCGCATCCCCTCGGGAAAGGTCACACGCGAAGGCGCTATCGCTCCCCGATTGTTTGATGTGGTGCTCACCCAGGGGTCAGCACCGGGCGAGGCAACCAAAGCAGTAGTTGTGGGCGCTGGCGACCAACTTCCCGCCGCCACCGTCAAAGAACTCACCGCCACGCTGCCAGCGTGGGACGATCCAGCAACGCTGAGTGTCCCCTTTGCTTTTCCTACCCAATCATCGCCACCGCCACGGCCCGGTAAAACAATCGTCGAGAACTTTCCACCGGCCAAAACCGATGCCGGCACCCCGCCCACCGTCGACAGCGGACCGTTACAAGTGCTGCGAGTCCAACCGGAGGGAGACGTACCAATTGCGCCATACCTTGCCATCACGTTCAACCAACCAATGGTTCCGGTGGGGACCATCACGCAATTGGCAGCCCTCGATGTTCCGGTTAAAATCAGTCCGGCAGTTTCTGGTCGTTGGCAATGGATCGGCGCGCGTACGCTTCGCTTTGATGCTGACTCTGATGCCGTCGATCGTCTCCCGATGGCGACTGCTTATTCAGTTGTTGTCCCTGCTGGCACCAAATCTGCCACGGGTGGAACGTTAGCGACCGACGCAACGTTTACGTTCACAACGCCTGCCCCGCAGGTGGAAAGTTTCTATCCGCAAAACACTGACAGCCTGGAACTTGATCCGGTGTTTGTGGCAACGTTCGATCAACGAGTTGATCCTGCCGCAGTGTTGAAAACTCTTGCGGTGCTGGCCGAGAATGAGCCAGCGACGATGCGCTTGGCTACGCAACAAGAGATCGACGCCGACGAGACAGCAAAAGAAATCGTCAAGAATGCGAAACCCGGACGCTGGATCGCGTTTCGGCCAACCGCGTCGTTTAAGCCAGCATCGTCGATCCAACTCTCCGTCGGACCGGGAACTCCTTCCGCTGAAGGACCCCTCACCACCGTTGTTGCTCAATCATTTAGTAATCGTACATATGGTCCACTCAAGATCGAAGAAGTTATCTGTTCATCTGGAGAATCATGCGAGCCGGGCAACGCAATCTACGTCCGTTTCACCAACCCGCTGGTTGTTCGATCGACAGATGCCGCGAAGGTGATCGTGTCGCCGGCCATTCCGGCACAGCGTGTCACGGTCGACGCGAGCGGGGTGTTGATCCAAGGGGCGACCAAGGCACGGACCACGTATTCGATCAAAGTGCCTGGAACATTGACAGACGTCTTTGGTCAGACCTTGGGTGCCGATCAACAGAAATCCATCACTATTGGCACCGCACGAAAATCGCTCCGTGAATTAGACCTCATCACCACGCTTGACCCATTTGCCAAAACACCACAACTGTCCGTGTTAACCACCAATCTCAACGAGCTACGTGTACGTGTCTTTGCTGCCGACCCAACAAAATTTGCAGAGTTCGCAAACTATGCAGCCAAGCAAAGCGAGATGGGGGTCCCGTCGTGGACCCAGCTTTCGGACACGAAGGTACTGCCGAAGGGCGAGCCCGATACAGAGATCGAAACTCAGATCAATCTGTCCAAGGAACTGACTGGCAAACCCGGTCAAGTCATTGTGTTGGTGGAACCCGTTCCGCTTTCACCAGCCGACTCGGACGACTACTACCAAACGTTGCCAACGGCGAGCTGGGTGCAGAACACCACGATTGGCGCCGATGCGTTCATTGACGATGATGATCTGCAGGTGTGGGCCACCGATTTACGGACCGGTGCGCCGATCAGTGGTTTGTCGGTCTTGACTGCCACCGGCGAAAACGCAACGACGAACAACATCGGTCTCGCCACCACCAAACTTCCTCCTGAGAGCGGCTTCTCTCACGTGGTGGTGTCACGAGGGCCCGAATCGTTTGTGCTTCCGATCCAGGCTGCACAGCAACTGCAGTTCGATTCTGCTCGGTGGTATGTGTTTGATGACCGCCAGATCTATCGTCCGACCGAGACTGTCAGTATCAAGGGTTGGATTCGTCGAGTGCCGAAGTCAACAGATGAGCTGACGTTGCTCGATGTGGAAACAGTCGACTACCTCATGATTGATGCCTACGGACAAGAACTCACCAAGGGCACCGCCAAGATGGGTTCACTTGGTGGTTTTGATTTCACGGTTGCCGTGCCCAAAACAGCAAACCTCGGACCGGCCACGATCCAGCTGACCCCTGGAGGTGATGCTAAGTATGCGTATCAGCACTCGTTTCAGATCGCCGACTTCCGTCGCCCTGAGTTTGAAGTCACGTTACAACCAGTCACACCGGCACCCTTCTTGAGCACCGGACCGGTGACGATGGAATCCCGAGCTTCGTACCTTTCCGGGGGTGCACTTCCGAACGCCCCGATCATGTGGAACGTCTCCACCTCGGAATCGACGTATTCCCCCGCAGGCTGGGACCAATTCACGTTTGGCATCTTTCAACCGTGGTGGTGGGGCGGCGAGTTTTCTGGATCTCGTTCGTACCCGAGGGGTTCGTCAGACGTCAAGCAATACGACGCGACGACCGATGCAAACGGAAAACATCTGCTGCAACTTGACTTCACCACGACCGAAGGCGTGTTGCCCGATCTACCCGTGTCGGTCAACGTTGCTGGAACTGTCACCGACGTCAATCGACAGGCATGGTCTGATCAACAAACGATCTTGGTTCATTCGGCCGATCGCTACGTAGGCTTGCGATCTGACCGCTCGTTCGTACGCGAAGGCGAACCGTTGAAAATCGAAGCAGTAGTCACCGATGTCGATGGCAAACCTCAAACCGGCACAAAGGTGTTGGTCAAGGCAGGACTTCTTCGCTCGAGCTACAAGAACAACGAGTGGGTGGAAGAAGTTATTGATCCGCAAACGTGTGACATAACGTCGGCGGCCACAGCAGTGTTGTGCACCTTCACGACCCCTGTGGGTGGCGAGTACCGCATCGAAACATCGGTGACTGACGCCAAGGGCGGACGCAACCGCACCCAGTTGTCGGTCTGGGTAAGTGGTGCCGGAAGCCAACCAACCCGCAGGGTTGAACGAGAACAGCTCAATGTGGTGCCAGATAAGGCCGAGTACGCAGCCGGCGATACCGCGAAGGTATTGGTGCAGGCCCCGTTTGCGCAGGGCGAAGGCCTGGCCGTCATCACCGACCAGACGAGCGCAGCGAAGTGAGCGCGTTGATCCAGCTGCGAGGCGTGACCAAGACCTACGGCGAAGGCACGGCCGCGTTCCTGGCGCTGCGCGGCATCGACCTCAACATCGACGCCGGCGAGT
>JANMEI010000844.1:0-1601 GCA_031376865.1 Acidimicrobiia bacterium
CCAGGCGATATCGGTGATCGACTGGGACGACCTTGATCGCGTCGTAGTCGCCGACCATCTCACCTCGTTGTGGATACCCATATTCAACGCACCATTGCGTACGGAAATGTCTCGGCTCGTTGACGTGATGGATCGTCTTCGCGCTGAGTGTCCATGGGATCAACAACAAACACATCTGACGTTGGCTCCGTATGCAATCGAAGAGGCTTACGAGCTAGCCGAAGCGATCGCCGCTGATGCACAACCCGATGCGGGTGATGCGCAAACCGATCACCTCGTTGAAGAACTTGGCGATCTGTTGTTTCAGGCTGTGTTTCATGCCTGCTTAGGAAACGAAGATGGACGGTTCACGCTGGCCGACGTTGCTCGGGTGCTGAGCGACAAATTGATCAGACGTCATCCCCATGTGTTCGGTGACGTCGAGGTGGCTGATGCCGACGAAGTCGTCCGAAACTGGGATCAGATCAAAGTGGCCGAACGAGGTGGCTCGAGTGATCCAATGGACGGGCTGACCGAGGGTTTGCCAGCCATGAGCTATGCCTGGAAGGTGATCAAGCGAGCAAACAAAGCTGGCTTTTCGACCGAGCCCGTCCCAGCCCCCGCCACCAACATTGGCGAGTACCTGCTGGGCGTGGTGTTTGGTGTGCGTGCGGCCGGCGCAGACCCCGAACTGGAATTGCGTCTGGCAGCAGCGCGATACCGCGATCAGGTACGAGCAGCCGTCGCTGCCTCGTCATAGGGGTTTACGGACATCAACCATCGTGTCGCTGTAGGCAACCCCTCCACCGAACGAAGTTGGGGTATCGCTCGTCAGGGCGTTTGCCGTTCGACCATCGATGTGCGCAGTACCGTGCCAGCCAAACGGCACTGCGACCACACCATTGCGAACAAACGTGCCGATGCGAGCCGGAAGCGTCAGGGTAGAGCGGTGATTGAACACCTCCACGGTGTCGCCGTCGGCGATTCCGCGGGCTGCGGCATCGTGGGCACTCAGCTCAACCCACGGACCCCCTTCGCGCCCTCCATGATTCGGTAAGTGTGCATATGCACCATTGAGAAATCGGGTATGGAACTTTGGTGTCATCAACGACAGCGGAAACGCACGCGCCATGTCGCCATGGGGGCCCTCCATCGCTGGCTCATACGTCGCAACCAAACCCAAACCGAAGTTCGCCATGGCAACCGAAGACAGTTGTGCCTTCCCGCTCGGAGTGGCAAACCCTCCGTGTGCATACGGTCGAAAGTCTTCATCGACGGTCAAACGCATCGTGTGGTTGGCTCGCAGTGTCTCAGCCGTGATTCCTTGTGCGCGAGGGTGGGTGCCGACAAGCATCTCGGCCAGTAATGATTCGTCGGTCGCGAAGAGCGGTTGGTCATCGAAACCCAGTGCGCTGCTCAGCCGTCGAAACAGTTCGCTATTGCTCACCGACTCGCCGACCGGTGCGATTGCCGCTTCGTTCCAGTTGACGTGAAACGACCCCCACGACTGCACAACATCGGTCGATTCGAGTTGAGTGGTTGCTGGCAACACAATGTCCGCATAGCGGGCGGTGTCGGTGAGGAACTGCTCGTGCACGACTGTGAACAGATCGTCACGGGCC
>JANMEI010000848.1:0-2464 GCA_031376865.1 Acidimicrobiia bacterium
TGCTTCAGCACCATCCGCACGAGTCGGCGCTGGTCTTGATAACTTCGGTGAGTCATGAGGGTTTCAGCACGACGCATCCTGGCCGCTCTGTTCTTCATGATGTTGTTGTTGTTGAGCTGCTCCAGCCCCTCATCACTACGTCAGATCGCCAGTGCTGTGCCACCACGACCGATGTTGTTTGGGTACTACAGCGACTGCCCCAACGTGCGTCGCTGAAACACGAGACCACGTGAACGTCATGTGGATTGCAGGATGGGGCGGCCCAGATGGTTCGCAGACTGACAAAATCATCGCCAGGGCAACGGCAGCTGCGCCGATTGAGAGCGTTATCATGTTGCCAGGGATGTACGTCGACAAACGACTCAATCCAGCAGCGTTGGTGGCGGCTCGCAAAATCTTCCTGGGTCGGAATTGACAGCTATCAGCTCGGTGACACCACTCTTGGCGAACCGTTGCAGCAGTTGAAACGGTCCCTCCGTCCCGATCAGTGGGTGTTGCTGGTGCCGGGCGGTGTCAGCCCGTGGAAGCAAGATCCAACTGCGTTCTTTGCGGCTGCCGATGCGGATCCGCAAGTGATTGGTGTCGTCGCATTCTTGTGGCACGACAATGCCGCCAAAAGGGCTTGGTCTCGGCATCCGAAGCAATCAGATGGCGACAACGTATCGACGACTGGCCAATGAACGTCGGAGGCAATGAACGCCCCAGGCAATGAACGTCGGAGGCAATGACTTCTGCGCGCACCACACGAACATCACAATTGAATGCCATGAAACGGCGCTTCGTTGACCAGGCAATCATGCGCCGTTGTATGGCATCCCGGTCACATCCAACTCGCTGATGTTGGGCGGCTGGGCAACTACGAATTCACATCCAGGGTCTGAGTGCTTCGGCCATGGTGCGCAATTCGGTTTCGATGTCACCGACGGGTTGAAAGGCAATCTCTGTCATCCCGGCTTCGACTAAGTGGGTGACCTTTTCACGTACCTGGTCGATCGTTCCCGTGAGCGGCGAGAGGCTGGCCGCCGCCGCAGGTGTCATCACGGCGCGGTCGATGTCGTTCATCACGGTGAGGTGACCTTCGTGCAATGCCAGGTGTCGGATCTCTTCGGGGATTGCCATGGCGAGAGCAACGAAACGATCGGCATTGGGTAACGAATCCAGCCGCTCATCGTGCTGCTCCAAAAACGCGTGATAGGCCACGGCTGCAGGCGCACCGGCAGTTTCCCAAACACGGGTGGATTCGATGGTTTCGTCTTCGCCAATGACGGTGCCAAAACCAAGCAGCGTTGCTGATGGTAAGTCCTTATATCGTATGCCTGGCCGCGGTCGACTGGTAAAGACTCCGCATTCCATCGAGGCTGCCGTTTGCAAACCTTTCGGACCGTTGACTCCCAACACGAATCGAACATTGATCGGCCTGCTCGGTGCCTGCCCAACTCCATGAAGCATGCGGGCCATACGCCCCTCGACCTCGATGGTTTCACCTTGAAGGAGCGACTTCACCAAGCCAACGGAGTCAGGCATATCGGCCCACTTGAGTGGCTTCTGTCCCATGGCTCGTCGGCCGGTGAAGCCCGTTCCGACGCCAACCACCACACGGTCTTCGCCGACCAAGCTCACGAGATGCGCAATGGCAGACGCAGTAACCATGGGATGTCGAAGCGATGGGATAAGCACGCCAGGACCGAGGACGATTCGATCCGTGCGCACCGCTGCCAGGGCCAGAGTCATCCATACGTCCACTTGCAATGCTGGTGTGTCGTATACCCAGGCGGTGTGGTACCCGAGTTGGTCTGCCAAGGCGATGTGACTCGGAGTTTCAGGAACCGGCGGAAACGCACACGAGATTCTCATGGGCCGACTGTATTGCCATCAACAAATCCTTCACAATCAGGGCATACCTGTAGGCCCAATGGCTTCGGAATCGAAGGACCGGCCGACTTTCTGCAATCGCAACATCACGAGTCCAATGGTCCAGAGAGGACCGAGCATCACGATGAATAGTCCTGCAACGGCGAGTTCCCAACGCAATCGACCAACGAAGTACAAGCCGACGAGAGCCGAGGCCACCAGCCCAGCAGATAGATCATGGTTCCGCAGAACCGTCGGTGAGAGAAGGCGAATCTGCTTCTGATACTCCATCAGACGCTCCGTTGACTGGAATAACTCTGCGTGACCAGCACCAGAACGACCTAACACTTGCCGTCTCAGAAGTTCCAGATCATCCGATCGAATGACGGTTGTCGCATTCATGGAATCGACCCGATCCTGCACAGGTTTCGTACTCGATGAGGCTACGTTCCAACTGAGGCCGAATGTCAACACAGGTTTCCCTAGGGATCGCGGTGGACGGGATAGCAACAGGGCAAACACAAAAACCAGCGTCCACCAGTGTCGGTCCGCTGCCTTGCTCATGGGACTCGGACAAAGGGCTGACTTGGCCCGGGACACCATCGAAACGCCC
>JANMEI010000482.1:0-2840 GCA_031376865.1 Acidimicrobiia bacterium
GATCGCCTCCATGACCTCAATGTTCCACTGCTTGAGTTGTGTGAGGAGCTCCTCGCCCCAGCTATTCGAATGATCGGCGATGCATGGCATCGTGGTGAGGTGTCGATCGCAGTTGAGCATCGGGCTACGGCAATCGTTGAGCGATTACTGGCACGGGTGAGCACCAACCCTCGCGGCCGACCCCGAGGAACTGCAGTAGTCCTTGCCGCCCCGGGCGACATGCATTCGCTCCCTGGTGCAATGGCTGCGCTCGTACTTCGCGACGACCGCTGGAAAGTGCATCATCTCGGATCCAATCTCCCGGCCACCGAGCTGATCGATTTTGCCAAAAACACCGAAGCCGACCTCGTGGTGTTGTCCCTAACGTACCAACATGAGCTGGAAGAACTTCATGCCAATAGTGTGGGCGATGATGGGGCCGATGACCTAGGCGCGCTTATTGCCTCGCTCGAAGGAAACGGGCATCGCGTCTTGCTCGGTATTCCCGGGGCTACGCTCAGTCAACTTGTTGAGCGAGCCCGTCACTCCTAACCTTCTCGATCGGCCCTCGCTGGAGCAGCTGGGGTGGTCTGTACACTTTGCGACGGCGTTGGCAGCAATGCCCGACATTCCAACGTCCGACGATGTTGATGCGCCTCCCATTCTGTTAGTGGTTGGGCGTGTCATCGCAGTTCATCGTGGACGGTGGACGGTTGCTGGCCCCGATGGGCTGATCGGTGCCGATCTGCTCGGTATCTTTCGGCTTGGAAATCCCCTCGCGGTGCCCGCGGTTGGAGATTGGGTGCGGGTGCACGTGCGCAGCCAAGAAGATTCCAAAGCGTCAGCGGCGCTATCGGTTGCCACTGCGAGTGGGTACAAGACCGCATTGTTGAGTGGCACCATTCAAGATGTGCTGCCGCGTACGTCGGTGCTGGTTCGTAAGACCACAGGTGATTCGAGCGATGGTCAAGTGATCGCCGCCAACGCAGACGTGGTGCTGATCGTCATTCCGCTTGATGCACCACTGAGCGCTCGGCGTATCGAACGTCAGTTGACAACCGTGTGGGAATCTGGCGCGCGGCCGGTGTTTGTTGGGACCAAAGCCGACCTTGCCACACCCGGGCTGTTTGACGAGTTGGTCGCAGCGGCGGGCGATGTGCCGGTCATCCGTACGTCGACACAAACTGGCGAGGGTTTCGATCAGATCTCGGCAATTGCATCGACTGGTGTCAGTTTGGTGTTGCTCGGCACCAGCGGCGCCGGCAAGTCATCGATTGTCAATCGCCTACTTGGGGCCGAAGTCATGGCGACGAAAGCGATGGGGGTTGCCAACAAAGGTCGCCACACCACCACCCATCGAGAGCTGCTGGCGCTGCCGTCGGGCGCGCTGCTCATTGATACTCCAGGCATGCGCGAGCTTGGCTTGTGGATGAGTGGGAACGAGGATGGGGTTGCCGCCACCTTTGCCGAGGTTGACGAGGTGGCCGAGTCGTGCCGGTTTTCCGATTGTCGACATGATGGCGACGCTGGGTGTGCGGTCGCCGCAGCGATTGCTGACGGCACGTTGGATCTAAAACGCGTCGAAGCCTGGAAGCGGCTCAGCGAAGAGCAGCAACTCAACGCCGAACGTAACAAGGCCCGGGAGCGGAGCCGTGCTGAAAAGGGCCGCCGTCGCTAGATTTGCTCCGAAAAACGCATGGCCCAATCTCCTGTGACGAATTGAATCCACCAAAAACCACATACGGCAATCTCCTGTGACGAAACACCTCCCCGGCGACCACCATTCGTCACAGGAGATTCACCAATGCAACAAACTCGGCTCACCATTCATCACAGGAGATTCAGCTATGCACGCGGCATCGCCCACACTCCGGGCGTCACCGTCTGTAGGTTCACTAGTATCCGCCCATGAAGGTCACTCCAGCAGCAGGTTCCCTTGGTGCGTTCGTCAGCGGTATCGACTTGACTGCTCCGCTCAACGACAGCGAGCTCGCCGATCTGCAACACGCACTCGCCGACCACTTGGTCGTGTTCTTGCGAGACCAGCCGATGTCACTCGATGATTTAGAGCGACTTACCGATCAGCTTGGCGGCCGTGACATCACGCCCTATGTCAAACCGCTTGACGATCGCCCGTATGTCATCCGGGTCATCAAAGAAGCCCACGACGAACTCAACTTCGCCAACGCATGGCACACCGACTTGACGTATTTGGAAGCACCACCCTCGTACACGCTGCTACACGCTTGGGATGTTCCAATCGCAGGAGGCGACACGTTGTGGTCTAACCAGTACCTGGCATATGACCAATTGTCTGCGGGCTTACGACACACCCTGCAGGGGTTAAACGCTGTTCACTCCGCCGGGCTCGCCTACGGAACAGGTGGCTACCTAGAAAAAGTGGCATCCAAGACCTCGATGACGATCGAACCGTCACCCGATGCGTATCGCACCCAAGCCCATCCGATCATCACACGACACCCAGTCACAGGGAAGTCGGTACTGTATGTGAACCCCGTCTACACACAGACCGTTGAAGGCTGGAACCCAATCGAGTCCGCTGCGTTGTTGGCACACCTATACCGGTTGAGCGTGAACGAAAACTTCACCTGCCGATTGCACTGGGAGCCACAAACGTTGGCGATCTGGGATAACCGCTGCACCACCCACAACGCGCTGAACGACTACAGCGGTGTGCGGCGAGAAATGTTTCGCACGAGCGTGAAAGGGGCGCGGCCGTTGGCGGCTGGCGATTAGCGCAACTGTGCCGCCACTTCGCTGTCAAACCGGTCGTAAGCAGCTATACGTTGTTCAATCGTTTTACCAAGCGTGAAGTCCGGCAGGATGAACTCGTTGATGCC
>JANMEI010000896.1:0-3341 GCA_031376865.1 Acidimicrobiia bacterium
GAACGGAATACTAGGACAGCGTCCCTCGGCAGGAAACGCCGTTACAACCGCTTCGCCGATCACGGAGGGACGATCATCGCGATCTCGAATGTAACCCTTGGTCCAAGTCGAAAGCGTAGAAGATGGCACATCAATAACGCGGGCAGCTTCGGCAATTGTGTACAGCGGCTTGTTGAATCTGATGTCGTCGTTGGTCATCTTCACCTCCTTCGGAACGTTTCTAGACAGTGTGCCACGGGGGTGTGACGAATCGTGGGCTAGTCGAGATTTTGCCTGTGCACCACTCGACCATGTCTCAAACGTATCAAAACGTTTGAGACACGCCGGATTCAGACCGGATCCGAACGAGACAGATGGAAAATCACCCTATTTATTCCCAAATCAACAATCACGGCACTCAGCGGCGGACGACGCCGAGTCCGGGTTGATTGTTGGGGAACACTCGCCCATCCACAAAGTGTGCACCGTCGAACGGATCGTCGATCAGATTCAGATGACTGTCAAGGTCCAAATGATCGGCCAAGCCTCCAACGGCGGCACCTGCGCTAACGGCCAGCGTTGATTCGCCCATGCAGCCGATCATGACGGACAGTCCATGAGCACGAGCAGTGTGAATGATCTCAAGCGCTCCGCTGATGCCGCCGCACTTCATCAGCTTCAGATTCACGCCGTGGACGCGATCAGCGAGCGCCGCAACATCGTTGGCTGAGTGAATGGATTCATCTGCATACAGAGGAAGTTCGCTCGCCCGAAACAATCGCAGCAAGTTGTCGTGATCGCCTTCGGCCAACGGTTGCTCCACATAGGTCACTCCCCTGTCGGCCAACCAGGGAAGCATATTCAGCGCGTCGTCTAACGCCCATCCACAGTTGGCGTCAACGCGCCAAGCTACGTGAACGCCGGTGCCGGCGGCGGCCTTCGCTGCCCCGCGTTGGGCCGCATCAAACATGGCTTGATCATCGGCAATGCCCGATGGTTGTCCAAGCTTCACTTTCAACACTCGTGCGCCGGTTCTGGTCAGCACTTCTTCAGTTCGTTGCTCAACCAACTGGGGAGGGTTGATTCCAATCGTCAGTGATGTAGCGACACATGCGTCGGGGTTGGATCCAATCAATTGCCAGGTGGGGCGAGCCGTTGCTTTTCCTAACCAGTCGTAACACGCAATGTCCAAGGCGGCGCGTGCGGCGGATCCGACGCGCGGCACCGGGCCCAGCATTTCACCGATCCGCTGAAGCTCAAACGGGGCAACCATTGCCAGCATCGGGGACCAATCTGCGACAGCAGCAATGGTTAACTCGGCCGTGTCGCCGGTGACCGGACTGGGGGCCATTTCGCCTACCCCGATAACGCCCTCGTGTTCGACGCTAACCAACACGTTCGTTGAACCGGTAAAGGTGCCTCGACTGATAGTCAACGGGTATCGCTTCGTGAGTGGTAACAGCTCGGTTGACAGTCGCATGATTTCTGTTTCGGTTTCGGTTCTGGTCTTCAGGTAAGGGTCCGGTAAGCACTACGAGGCGCTACTGTCCCACAGGTGGAACGTGTGCGCCAACGACAGATTATGGCCGTAGCCGCAGCCCTCGCGGTGGTCGCTATCGGGGCCAGCGTGTTTGTGTCTCGCGATGACGGACCGAAGGCACTTACCCAAGCCGATGTTGATCGGGCCGCTGCCACCATCGTGGCCAAAGAACTCAAAAAATCAGCTGCTGCTCCGGCCAGATCCGCGCTGGTCTATCAAAAGATTTCTCCGTCGCTCGTCATCATCAAAACCAAAGGACAACCACCCGGCCCCGGTCAAACACCATCGCCTGACGACAGTGGGATCTCTCTCGGCACCGGCGTGATCGTCAACCAGGAAGGTGCTGTTTTAACTGCCAACCATGTGGTCGACGGCGCCACGGAGATCGAGCTGATCTATGCCGACGGCACCAGTGCTGAAGGCATCATCGTGTCGTCCGAACCCGACAAAGACATCGCAGTGGTGATCTCCGAAACCAAACCCGAAGTGATTGTGCCTGCGGTTTTGGGTGGCGGGGTACGCATCGGCGACGAGACCTATGCGGTGGGCAACCCACTCGGCCTGTTTGGCTCGATGTCAGCCGGTGTCATTTCAGGTCTCGACCGTTCCATTCCTATCGGGCCGCTCGACGATGAGGTCACCCTCGACGGTCTGATCCAATTCGATGCAGCAGTCAACCCAGGTAACTCCGGTGGGCCGCTATTGAATCGCAATGGTCAAGTGGTCGGCATCGTGACCGCGTTAGCAAACCCGTCGGAAACTGGCTTCTTCGTTGGTATCGGCTTTGCCGTGCCCATCGATCAAGCAGGCGGAGCTGCCGGAGGGCCACCCCAATGAGCCCGACATTATTTGTACACATACTTATTGTTGCACCTATCTTTGCAAAGGACAACTGATGGATCAACCACCGCTTCGCCCGCTCGAGCAGGTCGTCTACGAAGTCAAAAAGGTCATCGTTGGCCAAGACAACCTGATTGAGCGTTTGATGGTTGCGCTCCTCTCGCGTGGCCACATCTTGGTCGAGGGTGTTCCCGGCCTCGCGAAAACCATGGCCATCAAATCGTTGGCGTCTTCTATTGGCGGTCAGTTTCAACGAATTCAATTCACGCCCGACCTGGTTCCCGCCGACCTTATCGGTACTCGCATCTGGAATCAGAAAGAGGGCGAGTTTCTCACCTCGCTCGGACCGGTGTTTACCAACCTGCTACTCGCCGACGAAATCAACCGTGCTCCTGCCAAAGTACAAAGCGCGCTGCTCGAAGTGATGCAAGAACGTCAAGTCACGATTGGCCGAGAATCGCACAAGGTCCCATCGCCGTTCTTGGTGATGGCCACGCAAAACCCGATTGAAAACGAAGGCACCTACCAACTTCCCGAAGCGCAGGTAGACCGCTTCATGTTGAAGGTACTGGTTGGTTATCCATCGCATAACGAAGAGTTCGTCATCGTCGAGCGTATGACGGGCCAATACATCGAACCACATCCGGTACTTGACCTGGCCACGCTCACCGAGTTACAGCGTCAAACCGACAATGTCTATGTCGATCCTGCGCTGATTGACTATGCCGTTCGCGCGTCAACCGCTACCCGCGACCCGGGGCTGGTTGGGCTGCCCGATCTTCGTCGATACATCACGTTTGGGGCTAGCCCTCGTGCATCAATCAACATGGTGTTAGCCGCTAAAGCTATGGCCATGTTGAGAGGGCGCGACTACGCCCGCCCCGAAGACGTTCGCGATCTTGCCCTCGACGTGCTTCGCCATCGCGTGGTGTTGTCCTATGAAGCACTGGCCGACAACGTGTCATCCGACGAGCTCATCACC
>JANMEI010000905.1:0-5554 GCA_031376865.1 Acidimicrobiia bacterium
GCTAGGTTGCGGTCGATTGCTTGGACGTTGGCCATAACGGTGCCGTTCATTGCGCGGCCGGTGATGAGAAGCGCTGCGGTCATCATTCCCGTCGCAACGAGCGTTCGACCAATCGTCGTGACGAGTCGAGTGAATTCGATCCCGGCGGTTCGGCGGCTGACGACAATTCCGGCAAGTACTGCCGCGACGATGTAGGCAATGGCAAATCCACCGGCGAGTCCGACGACGCCGAAGTAGCGATAGAGCACCGCTCCGACCACGATGTTGAGTGCATTTTCGATGACGTTCACTTCGAAGGTTGCTCTGGTGTCGAGCATCGATTTCAGCGCACCCATGAACAACAAGTACAAGCTGAACGAAGGTAAGCCGGGTGCCAACACGGCAAGTATTCGTCCGATCAAATGTGCCTGTGCAACGGAGGTGTTTCGGTGCGCAGCGACGAGTTCGCTGATTGGTTTTGCTAACACCACATATCCGGCGGCTGCTGGCGTCATGACACAAACCAATGATCGTGAGGCCAAAGACAACTGCCGACGAAACTCTGCGCGCTTACGTCTGTTGAAGGAACGGCTGAGGGCTGGCTGCACGGCAGCGATGACAGAGACAGCAATGATTCCATGAGGCAACTGGAACATCACGCTGTTTGCGAACGTATAGACAGTTTGATCAGCGCCCTTGTTTGCGCCCAGGGTTTTGTTGATGAAAAACAGGGCAACCTGATTTGAGGCAACGTACCCGAAGGTCCAACCCGACAATCGAATCAGTTCTTTCACCGCCGGATGTTTCGGCCGCCAGACGAGTCGCAACCCGAGGTCGGCCGCACGTAGTGCAGGAATGGTGACCACAGCCATGGCGATCACTCCAGAAGTGGTGCCCCAACCCAAGGCGTTTAGTAAGGCTCCGTCTTGACGTAGCGCAGCGAGATCGATCGACCCGCCCGCACCCCGATAACGATTAATCCGCGATCCCACCCACAAAAACATCGCGCTCACGATCACGTTGTTGATGATCGGCGCAGCCATGGTGATGCCAAACCGTGACCGACTGTGTAACAACGCAGTAGACAGTGTGACGAACCCGTACATCGCAACTTGCGGTGCAAACATCCGCAGCAACGTCACGGCAAACTCAAACTGTCCGGGGGCCCACGTGTTCTTTCGACCGAAGAGTTGCAAGAACCACGGAGCGCTCAGGAACAACGCGACGCTCATCAACACCACGACAGCGCCCGCGAGGGTCACGACCGCTGATGCACCGATGCGGTCTCGAGCCACCGCGCGATCTGTTCGGCCAATGGAGGAATCAGCGGGCGCAAGAAGCCTCACAAACAACGGCACCAACGTGGCAGAAAGAACGCCACCAACGACAAGCTCGTAGAATAGGTTTGGGCTGGTGTTGGACAGGTTGTATGCGTTGGTGAGGACACCTGCGCCCAGGCGAAGGAACAGCAGATTGCGAATCAACCCGGTGATTCGAGATGCAAGTGTGCCCGCAGCCATCACTGCGGTTGATCGTCCGAAACTCACGGATTAGTTCCTGTAGCTCCTGTAGTTCCTAACTCGACAGACCGACCGCCAGAAGCTTCTCGACGACGATGCCGTCGACTGCTGAACCACCACAGCCCCAGCAATACGAGCAGCGTGAGTGTGAGCGTGACCCCCACACCGCTTACTCCGGTACTTCGCACGGTGTAGGCATTACGAGAAAGGACGACACCATTGGGTGTGGTGAGCACTACTCGAACGTCGAACCGGCCCGAGGACAAGGTCTTGATATCGAGCAAGACGACCTGCGTACCTTGCTCAACGGTGATGTCTTGTTCGGCTGAATCGTCGGTGAGTCGAACGCGACTTTGCTCAACGGACAAATGCACCACTATTGGTCCACCAGTTGGGTTCTCGATGGTGATCGGTACCCGCCCTCGAAGTGCGGTGAACCGAAACGGACCGCCCTCGGCAAGACCGACGCCAGTCAAGGCTGTTTCAGCGGCCTGGCGAGACGCTACGAGAAACGGCTTGTTGTTTGATTCGGGATCGCTTTCGGTGGCAAACGCGGTTCCCGCATTGGGGTCTGCGAGCGCTGCACTAAAGAGGCGGTCAGCCAAGCTAACGGGTCGATCAGCGGACTGATCGCGAGTCCCCAGCATGAGCGCGGCACCATCTATTTTGCGCCGGCTGTCGTCAAGCGCTGTGAGATATGTGGGGGAGAGCACCGTTGCGTTTCGAAGCTTTCGTCCGATACTGATGAGCTCATCATCGTCGGTCGTTCCGATCGGCAAATCGAATAGTGAGCTCGCAGTCACCGGACGAAGTGATTTGTTGGCGGTCAGTCCGTTCAGCAACAGGTCAAGTGTTTCTCGGGTGACCGCTTCTGTTGGAACAGCAATGGCGACTCCGGGCCGATCGGTATCGGTGACGTCGGCGCTAAGTATCAGATCGGCAAGCAACGAACTTACGCCTAGAACCGGATTGTCTGTACGCAGATGTTTGGTGAGCAACGGGTCGGTGACTAACGACGTTATTGCTGACGAATCTTCTTGGGAGTCGGTTTGTTTGACGTTGTCGTTTGACACCGCTTCGAACACCACTCCGGTGTCATACACCAACGGTGTGTCGACAATCGGAGCCACGTTCCGGCCGCCGGTGGTTTGAACGAACTCGTCCGGGTTGTTGCGGGCGACCAATGACCCATCAACGATTAACCGTTGCGGGTTGATCCGGCCCAACCCGTCTCGATCGGGTATCTCATCAAGCGGCTGTACCACCCACGTGTCGCTCGTGACGGTGTCGCCGAATCGGGACTCTAATGCCTGGGCTCCCTGACGCCACTGACCTAACACGATTTCTCCGAGACGCCCATCGCGTTGAATGCGCGGATGTAGAGCCTCATAAGAAGTGGCAAGAATTTCGCGCGTTGCCATTGCAGTTCCCAATGTATCTAACGTCCCTTTTATCGCTTCGTCGGCGCGGGCTCGGTCGATGACGCTCGGCGTTAACACGATACTGAGTGGCACTGCAGGATGACTCGCCATCGCCTCACTTGCGGCGACGAGATTTGGTGCCGGTTCGGTTCGGTGGGAACCATCGGTGTTGAGAGTGGACGCAAGGGTGATCGGGATAATCAGGGCAACGTCAAGGCGTGGCGTGGACACTGATTGTTGCACCAACATGTGCGTGATGACCCTGCCACCAACCCCGGTGCCGGTGCGGCGCCGCACATCGATGCTGACGGGATACACACCGTCGGTCTCAATGGGGACACACGTGGAACACGATCCAATAGTAAGCGAGCTGAATATTCGGTACGTGCCAAGTGAGTTCGGCGACCCGAGTGGAAGCGTCGACAGTGAAATGGGTGATCCCAAGCGAACGCCGTCAATCGAGTCCACCAGCGAGGACCGATCGGTGATGCGCTCGTAGACCGCGACCGCAACTTCGTTGTTGAGTGACGCGGTGCCTGTTTCGGCCGGTGCGGTTGGTCGGTACTCAGCGCTCAGAGCGAATTTTCCGTCGGGTCCAACGACCGGGGTTTGGCTAAGAAGTTGCACGGTCCCGGCCGGGGCTGTTGCTCGAACTGCTTCGGGTTGGCGTTTGGGTCCGTGAACCGCGGAACTGGGCGTCGCGGTGATGCTGGTGAGGACGCATATCGACACGGCAAAGGCGGCAAAGAAGGCCAAACGTGACGAAACCGGCCTCATGATGAGGTCGACTGATTTGCCGTCTGTTGTTGCCCGTCAAGTGTGAGCACGACAAGCCCTCCGGGCACCACGTCAAACCCGAGTCGTTCATACAATCGACGTGCTCGGTGATTGTCGGTCCGAGTGTTGACTGCGAGAACCGACGCTCGTCGGGCATGCGCCCATGCCATCGAATCTCGGCATAACAACGCACCAACACCGCGACCACCATGTGACGGCTCGACTGCAAGCCGTTGGAGGTAACTTCGTCGGCCGGCTCGACCAGAAATTGCGTAACCGACAATGTCGATTCCCGTTGGTCGGTCGAGATCGCGTCGGTACGCAAAACGCACCCACGTCCGAGGGGTTGCGTGCAAGGCTTCGTCGATTGACAGCGCATCAAATTGTTCGTGCAGAGGAAACGCAGCCCGGTCAACGCGGAGGGCTTCGTGCAACCATTCCTTCCGCGCGAGCCCAGCCCATCGCCATGTTGGGAGTGTTGCCAGTTTGACGTCAGCCGGTAGCGGCATCCGAGATGAGTTGTTGGCTAACCGTTGATCGGAACCCAGATCGCAGCGGAGAAGTGACAATTCCGTGGTGATGGCAAATCCAGATCGAATGAACGCGTCGATTTCGGTGGTCGACAGGGCAGGAGTAGTGATCGGGCCCTCGTGACCGGCTCGTCGTAACGCTGTAACGGCACTGCTAATCACACTTTCTGCAACGGTCATTGCCGAGGTTGGATGAATCACGGCACGGGTGGTTCCGTCCGGGTCGTGGAGGATCGCCACACGTACCCCCGGTCCTCGGCCGGTGCCGGGGATGGTCTGATGAACGATTTGTGGCGATTGCTCGAGCGCGAATCGGGATCGTGTGGTCGCCTGAGCCATATCGTCAGGTTAGGCCCAGTGTTGGCCCGTAGGGTGTAGGGCATGATCCCACAGCGGTTTCAACCCTTGATCGAAGAAACGCAGTTACTTGCCGACGCGTTCGTGGATGCCGGCAAACGCCTCTACTTGGTGGGCGGAATTGTTCGCGACACATTGCTTGGCAGGGTTCGTGACGAACTTGACCTCGATTTCACGACCGATGCGCTTCCCACGGAAACCCAAGCGATCTTGAAACGGGTTGGGGTTCAAGCCTTATGGACTCAAGGCGAGCGATTTGGCACCATTGGGGCAAAGCTGGCTGGTCGCACGCTCGAGATCACCACTCACCGCGGTGAGGCCTATCACCCGGACTCACGTAAGCCCGATGTGGTGTTTTCGACCGATATCGAAGCCGACCTGTCGAGGCGTGATTTCACCGTCAACGCAATGGCATTGGAACTTGGGACAGGTTCACTTCGGTTGGTTGACCCGTTTGATGGAGCGGGTGACCTGATGGCGGCGCAGCTTCGAACTCCGCTTGATCCGGAGATCAGTTTTTCTGATGATCCCTTGCGCATGCTGCGAGCGGCGCGTTTTATCTCTGGTTACGGCCTCAAGCCAAGCAACGAATTGGTTGACGCTGTTGAACGTATGGCTGACCGGTTGACGATCGTGTCGGCTGAACGAGTTCGTCAAGAGCTCGACAAACTGATGACGGTCGAGTCTCCATCAGCGGGTATTTGGTTCCTGGTGCAGACCGGTCTCGCCGGACATTTTCTTCCGGAACTTCCTGCCATGGAATTGGAACAAGATCCGATTCATCGCCACAAGGACGTGTTGGCTCACACGATTGCGGTGGTCGAAAACACCAGCACCGACAAAATCGTGCGGCTAGCGGCGTTGTTTCATGACATTGCCAAACCTCGTACGCGTCGAATCGGACCGGGGGGCGTGTCGTTTCATCACCACGATGTTGTAGGTGCGCGTATGACTCGCGATCGGATGAAAG
>JANMEI010000911.1:0-6454 GCA_031376865.1 Acidimicrobiia bacterium
GAACGGAACGCGTCGAGTGCGGATCAGGAAGATCACCAGTGTTTGCGTGAGAATGGATTCGATGAACCACCCAGTTCGGAACTCGCTTTTCCCTGCATGTAAGACGTGAATCAGGACAATGAACGTGGCGATGTCGAACAGGGAACTTATTGCGCCGAACAGCATCATGAATCGCCGAACAAACGAGATGTCCCAGCCCGCTGGTCGAGCAAGAACTTCAGGGTCGACGCGATCGGTCGGGATGGCCAACTGCCCGACGTCGTACAGCAAACCATTCAGGAGGATCTGCGAGGGCAACATCGGTAGAAACGTGAGGAACACCGAAGCACCTGCAGCACTAAACATGTTGCCAAAATTGGAAGACGATGCCATGAGCACGTATTTCAACGTATTGGCAAAGATCCGTCGTCCTTCGGTGACACCGGCTGCCAGTACTCCCAAGTCTTTGTCCAGCAAAACGATGTCGGCAGCATCCTTGGCAACATCAGTCGCTGACTCAACGGATATCCCTACGTCAGCCATATGCAACGCAACCGCATCGTTCACCCCATCGCCCATGAAGGCGACGTCGGCGCCACCGTGTCGTGCGACCTTGACGATCCGGGCCTTTTGGTCAGGGCTGACTCGGGAAAATATGTTGGTAGATGGAATTGCGCTAGCAAGTGCATCGTCGTCGAGTCGCTCAACATCCTCGCCGGTCAGTACGCCTGTCACTGCCATTCCAATATCGCGGCACACTTTGGATGCCACTGCGCCGTTGTCACCCGTAATGATCTTCACATCGATACCGAGTTTGTTCAGTTGCGCAATCGCCGCGCCGACGTTTTGTTTCGGTCGATCAACAAACGTCAGGAAGCCAACGAACGTAAGACTGTTCTCGTCAAGCGAAGTCGGGTCTCGTCTGTCGGCGTCACTCAGTTGACGGGTGGCGACGGCAACGGTTCGGGCTCCATCGGCAAACAGAGAGGCCAACGTTTTGCTAGCAGCGGATGCAACACCAACGCACCTCGAAAGGACAACTTCAGGTGCGCCTTTGGTGATGAGCAACGGTTTACCACCACACTTGTTGACGATTACCGACACCAATTGTCGATCATGATCAAACGGCAACACACCAACTCGCTCAAACGATGTCGGACCATCGGGCGATGCCAGCACCGCTGCTGCACGCGACGCCAGATACAGCGCTTGGTCGAGCGCGTTCCCGCCGACAGGACCGCCGGCGGATGGCGTTGATTCATTGCACAGCAGCCCGAGGAGGAACGGATCATCTGAGTCTGTGCCGTCTGCGTGTAGCGAACGATCAAAGGTGACAGCGCCTTCGGTGAGCGTTCCGGTCTTATCGGTAAACAGCAACTCGATATTGCCAAGGTCTTCGATCGTGACAAGTCGTTTGACCAACACCCGACTTTGCGCAAGGCGACGAGAACCGGCAGCCAGACTGACGCTGACAATGGCTGGGAGTAGCTGCGGTGTGATGCCGATTGCGATAGCTAAGGAAAACAACAAGGCATCGAGTACCGGGCGTTGCAGCACAATGTTGACAACGAAGATCGAGGTAGTAAGCGCGCCGGCAACCATGACGAGCAACCGTGAAAAGCTTTTCAAGCCCAATTGAAACGCAGTGCTTGGAGACTCTGAGCTCAAACCGGCTGCGATCTTCCCGAACGCAGTACGAGCCCCGGTGGCGACCACCACCCCGGTGCCTGTTCCCTGCCGCACGATGGTGCCCATGAACGCGCACGACGCAAGGTCCGTCATTGGGCTTCCGGGGGCCACCGCGGTTGTGGTCTTTGCGGTTGCTGCGGACTCGCCCGTGAGCACGGCTTCGTCGCACTCCAGTCGCGATGTCTCGATCAGCCGAAGGTCAGCTGGCACGATAACGCCGACGGAAAGCTCAACCACATCGCCGGGCACCAAGCTAGCTACATCAATGGTGGTGCGCGCCCCGTCGCGCCACGTCACAATCTGGTGACGGATACTTGAATGTAACGCCAGCGCCGCTCGTTCCGATCGGTACTCGTTGGTAAACCCCAACCCGACACTGAGCGAAAGAATGATGGTGATGATCACGGCGTCAGCGACATCGCCCGTCAACGCAGAAACAGCGGCAGCGCCGCCGAGAAGGATAAGCAGCGGGTTACGCAGCTGCCGCTGAAGCACAGCCAACACGGTGACTCGGTGCTCAGCCAACACGTTTTGACCAACCTGCGAGGCGCGGCTGGACGCTTCCGCTGCTGACAACCCGGTCTGTCGCGAAGCAAGCGCCTCAAAGACGTCATCGATTGGCTTGGTAGCAGCAATCGCCAACGTTGGATCGCCCATGCGCGACTTATACCCGGTCCTTGTCAATTGAAACTTCGGAATGTTTCGCTGCGAGCAATTGAGGGTAGTCAGGCTGCATGAGCTCAACAAACGGGATCGAGAACACTGATGTTCCAAACGTCGACGACGAGAACAACGCTGAGTCGTTCGACGAAGATCTGCTGGTCGATGAAGGACAAGACGACACCGACATCTCCGGGCAGTTTCCTTCCGACCGCTACGTCGGCGTCACCGATCCAGCAATGACACAACGCGGTGAAGCGACCGACGAAACGTTAGAAGAGCGTGTAGCCCACGAAGAAGCCGATCCGGTGGTTGAGGAACTTGACCGAAACGCACGGGCCGAAGAAGCAGAAAACGTGGCTTTCCGGTCCCGGACTCGTCACAACGAGGCGGCCTCGGTGGAGGCGCTTTTGGCTGATATCGACGACAATATGCTTGACGATGAGGACCGATGAAACAGAATTAGCGGCTTCGGCAGTCAAACAACTACTGGAGGTGGAATTGACCGGTCGGAACTCGAAGCTCGTGAAGCGCCAGTTCAACTGTGTCAGCAAACGACAAGACGGCTCGGCGGTCAACGGTTACAGGGCCGAGATCATCACGGGGCGCAAAAATTAGCCAACTACCTTCAGCATGTTCTTCCACCAGCGCCAAGCTTGCACCCGCAACCGGTATAGACAGCGAATGATCGTTATCTCGATCAACGCGTCGACCAATCGTCGCTAGCTGCCGTGGCAGTTGTTGAACAATCCGAACGGACAGTATCCCGAGGTCGTTGGCAGCTGAAGTAATCGCCTCGCCCCATACGTTGTCGACAGGCTGTTGAGACGTAAGCAGCTCCGCAAGCGTTTTGCCTTGTGCGGTGGCGTTGCTGCGACGCAGCACCGTAACCCGACGTCGCGCTCGTAGCTCGGTGACACTTCCCAGGACGACACCCAGTGTTGCAAGCAACAACACGCTGTAGATGTCAGCGCGGTCGGTGATCCTCAGGGTTCGGTACGGAGGTATGTGAAAAAAGTTGAGCGCCAACGCCGCTGAAATCGAGGTCGTCACACCAGCAGCGGAATACACCAGTGAGCAAACGACCGTCAAAACAGCAAGCAGCAGCGCGACGTTGGCCACGGTGACCCCCGAGTCACGATCTGCTGTGGGAAGTGTGAGTAGCCACGCCACGAGGACAGCCGCGACCGGGCCGATGACGATCAACAGTTTTCGGAGTTCAAGATTGGTCTGATGTGATGGCATACATTCCTTGTACCCCTCACCGATCGGAAATGAAACCTCGTTTACGTTTCCGAAGCACTCCAACAACGAAGATTGACGAGTTCTTTACGTCGAATCGGTTGACGTCACGAAGCGATATCCAATCCCAGCCTCGGTCAGAAAATGCTTGGGTCGGCCGGAATCGACTTCCAACTTGGCTCTGATATGCGAAAAGTGAACTCGAAGTAATGTTCCGTCGATGTCGTGTGAGGGACCCCACACCGTATCAACGAGTTGACGATGTGTGACGAGGCGATTTCGGTGCCGGGCCAAAAAATCGACGAGTGCCCATTCGGTTTTCGTCAAACGCACTGATTCTCCCGTAGCGAGGCGCGCAGTGCGGTTCGCCAGGTCGAGACTGAATGACTCGGTGTCGACATTTGCGACATCTTCGTTGACGTCCTCTACTCGACGAAGCACTGCGCGCATACGAGCGAGTAACTCGTTGATTCCGAAGGGCTTCGTGATGTAATCGTCAGCACCGGCGTCGAGCGCGGCAACTTTGCTGGTCTCTGCGTCACGCACCGTCAGCATGATGACCGGTACTCGGTTCCAGACTCGAATCGCAATGAGCACATCGAGTCCATCGATATCTGGCAACCCAAGGTCAAGCAAAACCAGGTCTGGATGATGATCCGCAGCTCCCCGAACGCCGGCCCGTCCATCCGCAGCCTCAAACACTGTGTAACCGCGAGCCTCCAGGTTGATCCTGATGGCCCGACGAATTTGCGGTTCGTCATCAATCACTAAGACACTGATCATGACGTTCTCATTATCGTTGCCGACCTACCGCCATCGGCTACAGGCAGAGTCATCACCACGGTGAGCCCACCTCCTGGCGTGTCATCAAAGGCAAAGCTTGCACCCATCGCACCAATAAATCCGCTGGCAATCGCAAGCCCCAACCCAACGCCGTCAGATCCTTGTCGGTCGTCGAGCCGTTGAAACGGAGCAAGAACCCGGTGGCGATCTTGTTTGGCAATACCGGGTCCGTTGTCAATCACTCGAAGTTGCACACGATCTTGTTGTTTCGATGCTGTCACAGAAATTGGGCGGTCTCCACGATGGTGGCGAATTGCGTTGGAGATAACATTTGCCAGGCTGCGTTCGAGGAGAACAGCGTCGACAAGCACGAGGGGGAGATCGGGGTCAATCGTGACAGTAAGTGGTGTGGTCGTGCCGGCAAGTGCTGCGTGGATAACTTCGGAAAGTTCGGTGGGACGTACATTGAGTGCAGTCAGTCCGGCTTCCAATCGAGAAGCGTCTAACAAGTTACCCACGACAAAATTGAGTCGGTCTGTTTCGCCATCGATTGCTGCGAGTGTTTCTTGAACCTGTGTTTCAGTCCAATCCACGTCATCAGCACGAAGACCCGAGATGTAGGTCTTTATCGATGCCAAGGGACTTCGTAAATCATGCGACACTGAACGCAACAGCCCCGTCCGAACCACATCAATCTCGCTCAGTACGTGCGCAGCGTCAACTTCCTGGCCGAGTCTGGTCGATTCGATTCCAACGACCAGTTGGGCAACCAGTACTGTCATTAGACGGCGGTCGTCAGCACTCAACGACCGTCCCGTCACAACCAACACATGACGCACAGTTTCATGTTGTGTCTTCAACTCAAATGACGATCCATCATCAGGTTGAGAGGGCAACGGTTCACCTGCTCCAGCTATCAGGCTCCATGTTCCGCCGCTGGCCGCAAGAACGGCAACCGATTCGAACGCGAATGTAGTTCGAACTTGTTGCACCAACTCGGGCAACGGGTCGCTCGTCGTCGCCAGCGTTGCACTAGTGCGGGCGAACGCTTCGGCTTCGGCTCGAGCGCGTCGTGCCTCGGTGGCATTGCGGGCGGCCTGGTTTACCAGGGTCCCGACGATCAAGGCGACAACCAAAAACGCGAAGAGCGCGACCACATCTTCGTAGGCATCGATAGTAAGTGTCCCGGTGGGTACAACAAAGAACCAGTTTTCCAGCAGAGCCGCACTCACCGCTGCGATGACACTAATGAGACGCCCGGCAGTAGCAGCAATGGCAACAACCAGCACCAGGTAGACCATCAATGTGGTTGCGACCGTCACGTAGCTCGTGACCGCCTGCAACATCAACGTCACCGCGGGCAGGCCGACCACGGTCATTGCGGTACCGGTGATCATTCGTCTGGTGCTGACTGCTCGTTGTCGACCCTTCAGCCGGGTCAGTCGAAAAACAACACTCAGCGGGATCTGACGATGCTCGGCCACTTCGGCACCGGTAGCTATTACGTGAACGTCGATTGGCCCGGCCAACGAAATGACTCGCGCGGTAAAGGTTTGACCAAAGTGTTTAAGAAACGTACGGCGATGCCCGGTACCCACCACGAGTTGAGTGGCGTGCTCATGTCGAGCCACTTCAACTAAGGCCGATGCACGGTCATCAGCCACGATCTCGCTCCAGCGGCCACCGAGTTTAACGACCAGTTGTCTACGCGCCTCAAGGCCCGAGGCTTCCTTTTCCGACGAAACTGCCGAGAGGCCATCGACAGAGGCCACATGTACCGCCACAAGCTCGCCCCGCCGGCGTCCTGCCATTCGAGCCGCCCGGCGAATGAGCGCATCAGAACTTGCCAACGAGCTCACTGCAACCACTACACGTTCGCGGGTGTGGAGTACTTCGTCGATACCGTGAACTTCAAGATACCCCTGCAGCGACTCCTCCACCCGGTCGGCAACCCACAGCAATGCCAGTTCTCGGAGTGCGCCAAGATTGCCTTCACTAAAATAGTTCGACAACGCAGCATCGATACGGTCTGCTGAATAGATGTTGCCGTGCGCCATACGCCGTCGAAGAGCCTCCGGTGACATATCGACTAGCTCGATCT
>JANMEI010000003.1:0-2834 GCA_031376865.1 Acidimicrobiia bacterium
CGTAATGTGCGACGTGGGTGATCATTGCTTCGATCTTTTCTTTCGTAATGCCAAGGTTACGAGCGCCGCGAAAGTGATAGCGCAGTTCGTGTTCGTTCCCCATGGCAACGAGCACTGCGCATGTGATCATTGAGCGCTCGGTGAGTTCCAGTTCGGACGACTGCCAAACATCACCAAAAAGATGTTCAACGGTGTGGCGTCGCAAGTCTTCTGGAAGGTGCGCTGCCGGCTGGTCGAGGCCGGCGAAGAGCTTTGCAATCAGCGCCTGTCCTCGTTCATTGGGCGTTGTGAATGCAGGACTCATCAAGACACCGTCACGTTTGTTCCGGTGAGCTTCTCGTGGCCCGGCCGGCTGAGATGCAGCACACTGAAGATCTCGACATCGGGATTTGGGCCCGGGCACTCGGTGCGCAGCGAGAACCTGATGAGCTTCCAATTGACGGGATCGACGGCAACAGCCGTGGTGTGCGCTCCCGATTCTTGACTAGCGATCCTCGCTTCTTGCGTGGCGTTCGCAACGAATGGCGCAGGGTCGACGTGCGGAGGGATCGGCGAAGAGTGCAGGGTGGCCCAACCGGGAAGTTCGGCTGATGCCGGTCCATCGAAGGCGGAGATGGCGTTGTAGTGCGCGATAGGTGGTCGGCCAAATGATGCAACAAGTCCACCGAAACCCACCCCACCGTAAAGAAACTTCTTCATGCCGTCGACGTCATCCCACAGATAGAAAGGGGCGTATTCGTTGATTTCTGAGTTGTTGACTCCGAGTTCTCGAATGAGATAAGCCTTGAATCCCAGGCCAGCAAAGTTGTCGAGCGCTGCGCCTTTCGTTGCCACTCTCGCACGTACGATGTTCATGTCGTAGTCACTAGGGAGGACTATCCGGTACTGCATGGCGTGCATGTCATGACCTCTTCTGTTTTGGCGGATCTTCAATAGCTCTGTCTTGCGGAAGTCCAGCGATTTGAAGAAGCGCCAAGACTCCAGCAATGGAACGCTCAAACGGTTCACGCGACCCCATTGCCCGTGACAGCACGTACCCACCCTGAAGCGTCGCGACGACTGCGCTGGCCACGTCGTTGGCGTTGAGCGAAGGTGACAGCTCGGAGCAATCCTGCGCCTCGCTGATCAAACGTGCAATGCGTGTGACCAACCATGAGAGCGTTTGCCCGACCGGCTCCCTCAGGGCCGAGATCTCGAGAAGCGAAGCGTCTTGAGCCATCCGACCGATTGGACAGCCCCGAAGAACATCGCGCTCCCGAAGGAGGTAAGCGCGCAGACGAGCCGACGGTAAACCAGGTGCGTCAAGCAGCGCCGATGCATCCTGAATCATCCTGTCCGCGGTTCGTTCAAGGGCGCAAACGGCAAGATCAGTTTTACCTGCGAAGTGGTGATACATGCTGCCTTGACCCACCCCGGAGCGAGTCTGGATGTCTCGCGGGCTCGTTGCGTCGTACCCCCGTTCCCACAACAACGAAGCTGTGCTCTCGAGGAGGCGTTCACGGGTATCCATCAATGTACTGTACCAACTAGTTGGTACAAAATCAATCGGTGTATGGGCTCGACAACGGTCCGGCTGGACAACGACGATGAACCGCGTCTCGCGCTGAGATCCCAGCAAGTTCTCTTCGGAGTTCGCGACCCACCCGGTGCGGATTCTCAATGCGAACGCCAGTAATGAAGTCAAGGACTGCGGCCGCAACATTTTCCGGTAGAACTTCGCTAATTGCCCGAGCAGCGGGTCGGGCTACAACGAGTTCATATGGTGCATCAGTCATTTGTCAGGACGAGGCCGAAGCGCCCGTACTGCGTCAACCCCTCGAACCACATCGCCCGACGCGACTGCCATTTGCGCTTCGACCAACTCTTGGATTCCGGCCCGATAGCTCAGTAGGTCCAGGCTCTCTTCGAGGCTGTCCAAGTCATCGGGGCTGATGAGGACAGCAGCGCGACGCCCGTTGACGTTTCGCAACGAATCGGTAGTCATGGCTACAATTGTGCAACGCCGGTCGGCGAGCAAGCAACGCCATGCACTCCCCCCCCCAACGCCGGGTTCGAGTTACGCTGGGTTTACGTTTTGCAAGGCTTTTTGTCCTATTGCGGTGTCGGTGGCTTGGTCGGCGCCGGAGATTCCGATTGCACCAACGATGTTGCCGTCAACAACAACAGGTAGTCCGCCTCCGAGCAAAACGATTTCGGGATCGTCGCTTTTCGATGAGCGATGCTCACGGCAAAGTTGTGCAATCGATTCACAGCCAGTTCGAAACGGAATGGACGGCATTGCTCAACGAGAATCAAACTCGGCAACTCCGCAAATCTCTGTTCCTCTTAAAGGACCATCTCGGTAACTGAGCCAGGTCCGCAGCCCTGCCACCTATCGCCGGCCGTGGGCGCAACGATCGATGAAGGAGTTTGTCTCGTTGCTCAGCGCGCAGAGAACTTCGGAATGACCGCCAACGGCACTTTGTCGCTAGAGGTAGATCAAGTCGAAGGCTAAGACATTGTCTCCTGCAGGAGACAATGTCCCGAGCAGCCTGGTGGAGACAATGTGTCCGGTCAGCGACAATGTCACCACACCGAAGTGACCACCCCTGCCCCAGAACGCCAGTTATACGGGTGATCTCGACTGACTTTTCGAGGCAATTTGGTACGCGTGCAGATCATTGCTCAGCGCCATGGTCGGCACCCGTGGAGCGAAGCGCGTCAGTGGGGTTGCTACGATCACTCGTGTGGCTCTCGCAATCGACTGTGTGCTGATCGACTGTGTCGACCTTGACTTAATGACGGCATTCTGGTGCCAGGCGCTTGGCCTCGAACACGTTTGGACCGGTCCTTCG
>JANMEI010000025.1:0-2768 GCA_031376865.1 Acidimicrobiia bacterium
TGAAGACACGTACACCATTGAACTAAAAATCGTGAGTGGCGTGTAGCGAAAAATAAGTTCATCATCATTGATGTGTGTATGAGATCACCGACGGACGGTGCAAGTCACCCATGCGCACTTAAGGAGTTTCACGATGAATGGATCGGACATCATTACCAGCCATGAAATGGTGATGAGTAACACTCCCGGACAGGGATTTCTGTCCGGGCCTGGATTTACCGACGTACCCGTTCGGTATGCGAACGTAGCTGGTCGAGCGATCTTTGGTGGTTGTATCGACATGGGCTCGGTCGAAGAAGTTGAGCAGCGATCGGCTCAGGTTCGATTGTCACTAGCTCAGGCCGCAGAACAGTCGTCAAACAACAACGGCATCGATGTTGCAGCTGCGGTACCCGTGATGATGGGAATCGGCTTGCCGCCGGACTCTTCCTATCTGTGGCCGAACGGCGTTGTTCCATTTGTGATCGATGCCAATCTGCCAGCACAACAACGAGTGACCGATGCGATTGCTCACTTCAATGCCAACACGGGCATTCGTTTTGTTCCACGCACGACACAAGCCAACTACGTGCGATTTGTCAGCAACGGCGACGCCGGGTTCAGCTCGTCCCCGGTTGGGATGCGAGGAGGCGAGCAGCAGATTCGTCTTTCCAACGGAGCAACCATGGGCACAACCGTGCACGAATGTTGCCATTCGCTCGGTATTTTGCATGAGCAAAGCCGGTGTGACCGAGACAGCTTTGTCACCATCAACTACGCAAACGTTCAAGCCGGATTCGAATCAAACTTCGACAAGTTCTGCAGTGGCTTTCGTGATTACTTCGACTACGACTACGGGTCGATCATGCACTATCCGGCAACTGCATTTTCCATCAACGGGCAGCCGACGATCGTGTCGGTGCAACCCGGTATGACGCTTGGGCAGCGCGCTGGCCTCAGCTTCGGTGATCGTTTGACAATTGCGGAGATCTATAGCCGTTTTGTCGAACGCGGCCACACCGGTGTGTGGCGAACCAAACCAGGTGGCTACGCATTGTGGGTCAATTCCAGTTGGCCGAGCTTTACGCAGAAGTGGCAAGAATGGGCAGGTCAAGGGCTGCGACTGGTCGATGTCAACGTTCGCCAGTCGGGAAATGAGACCAGATACTCCGGCACGTGGCTTCCAGGAACGGGTGGCTACGGGTTGTGGGCCGACGCCAACTTGGCAAGTTTCACGGAGAAATGGCAGCAATGGGCTGCACAAGGATTGCGTCTGGTTGACATGCACGTACGTCGAGTCGGCGGCCAAAATCGGTACACCGGTGTCTGGTCTGCAGGTGCTGGAGGCTACGGATTGTGGATGGACGCAAGCTGGGCCAGTTTCCAACAGAAGTGGCAGCAATGGTCTGCTCAAGGGTTGCGACTTGTCGATGTGAATGTCACTTCGGTGGGTGGAAGCCCTCGCTACTCAGGAGTGTTCATAGCTGGCTCCGGAGGCTATGCCTTGTGGGCCAATGCAAGTTGGGCAAGCTTCATCTCCAAGTGGCAACAGTGGTCGGGTCAGGGCTTGCGCCTTGTCGACATCAACGTGCACCGAACCGGCAACGAAACTCGATATTCGGGTGTGTTCCTGCCGGGCACCGAGGGTTATTACCTCTGGGCTAACGCGACCTGGGAGGGGTTCCGAGCTAAGTGGCAGCAACTGGCTGCTGATGGGCTGCGCCTCGTGGACTACGAGTTCACGGAGCCATCATCGTTCTTTGACAGTGCCGATGTCACCGGGCTCGATGTGGCCGGCATGCCGTCTGCTGCATCGCTTTCGATTGGCACCGGAACCACGGGTGACGCCGGTACCGGTGCTGGACGTGGTGGTTTGTATGGACTGCCGGTCGGTGCCGATACGACGTCGATCACGCTGGCACCAGTTCAGTTACTGACAACCAGCGATGGGATGGGTGGCATGTTGTTGGATGTCGCCAACGCATCGTCTCTCGCGAATGCACCTTCTGATGCTGATGGCGTCGGTGGAGTGGTGATGGAAGGCGCTTCGTCTTCCTTGGCTGAGGCAGCGGATGGATTTGGGGGCATCGGCGGAGTGGGAACGCCGAGTTCGACCACCCCAGGTTCAGTCTCTGTCCCGAATGACCTCTCTGGGATTGCCGACCTGGCCGACGGTCTGGGTGGGCAAAACGGAGTGTTGATCGGTTCGTGATCCGTTGGGATCGCTTCCGCCGGTTGCTTCGGCAACCGGCGGAAGAACCCTACTTGCGCTTCGATAAAATAAGTGTGCCTACAATCACAGTGGAAACAAGTCCGCATACTAAGCCAGCAACGATGGTAGTTGTGTAGCCGTTAGTTCGGTCTACCAACCAGGCGCCAATGGTGGGCCCGAACAAGGCTCCGATACCTGCAGCCGAATAGTTAACGCCAGCGAGACCACCAAGTTGTTCGGGTCCGAAGATTTCGGCCAACAGCGCCGGGCCTAGCGAAATAAATCCTCCGTAGGCGAACCCGAAGAAAAGCGCGAAGACAATCAACACGGCGAAGTGTGAACCGGCGAGCAACCAGATCACTTGCGTGAGCGCCATGAACGCAATCGACGCGCCGTAGATGGGGCCGACACCAACGCGATTGGCCAGCCACGCCAAACCCGTACGTCCACCTATTGATGCGGCACCGATGCCTGAGATCAGTGTTGCGGCGGTGACTTTGCGGATGCCACGATCCTCGGCATAGGGCACCAGGTTCACAAACACCGAAAACAGTGGCAACGATACAAACAACACACC
>JANMEI010000061.1:0-1424 GCA_031376865.1 Acidimicrobiia bacterium
GCGACTCGAGCTCATCGAGTTACTCTCCGATGCCAACCGGTTTGACTTCTCGGATGTCGACAAGGCTTGGGGTGGGCTCAGCTAAGTGGCACGAGTCAAATACTTGGCCGACACCAGTGTGTTCACCAGGCTGTCACAGCCAAAGGTCGCCACTGCGTTCGGACTGTATGCCGCCGCCGGACAAGTTGGATTATGTGCACCAGTCGTTTTTGAGATCGGCTACTCCGCTCGTTCACACGCTGACTACCTTTTGCTCAGTGAGCGATTGCTGGCATTCACCGAGGTGCCGGTAGTCGATGCAGATCATCGTCGCTCCCTCGAAATTCAACTGATCCTTTCAGCCAAGGGCCAACACCGCATGCTTTCGTTGGTTGATGCGTTGGTTGTAGCCGTTGCCGAAGCACGTGAGATGACGGTGCTCCATTACGACAGCGATTATGAAACCGTTGCTGCGGTCACTGGACAGCGCCACGAATGGATCGTGCCAAGAGGAACCGCCAACTAGTTCCAGCCACCTTTGTCATGCGTAAACTTCAGCAGTAATTGGAAGTACAAGATCCCGTCGGTGGGCTTCTCAACGTATGGTTCGGTCTCGACAAATCCGAGCGAGCGATACAGCGCTTGCGCGTGCACCATGGTCGGCAGCGTGTTGAGCACAAGACGGTTCAGGCCTAGCGCTGTTGCCTGGTCGACGAGGGTCTGGACCAATCGACGGCCAAGCCCCCCGGTTCGTTGTGTCGGCGCGACATACAGACGCCGGACTTCGCCGACCTGACCTGTTACCAGCAGTGCAACTAGGGCGAGTGGAGCACTGTTGGCGTCGAGTGCGAGCAGAACGCGACTCGGGTGAGCATAAAACGATCGGAGCTGCACGAGCTCCGTAGCGATGTCATCGAATCAAGCGCAGATCTCTGCATCGGAGGCAAACTCGGCCACGGCCTGCTGATACGCCTCGATCAGGCGACGGGAACTGGCGAACTGCTCGTCGGTTGAGGCAAGAACGATTGACTCCATAGAAGGACCCTACAGTTTTCGCCACCACGAACGTGACGGGACCCTACGTTTTCTTGGAGCATGGTCCGGCACTGAAACGAGTGTTATGAGGCCGACCTACGGTGCGGTTGGCAGTGCGATCAGCGGATCGCTTCTTAGCAGCTTCATGATGGCCGCGCTGGCTGGCGCTTCTTGCAGAGCAGCAGACGCAAACATCAGCCGGGTAGTCGGGATGCCATGAGCAGAAACCAATACGGGCAGAACACCCGACAGGTCTTCCAACGATGGCAAGTCGGCCTTGTCACCCAATGCAGCAATGCACGCATCGAGGCACGGCTCGGTGATGGCAGCTGCCACCTGATCAGGCTGCCCCTTCATGCTGGCTCGTCGCATAGCGTCACGTAAGCCGGTTATGTCGACACCGTCTTCAC
>JANMEI010000068.1:0-2480 GCA_031376865.1 Acidimicrobiia bacterium
CAGCGCCCCACATATCAACGTCGTATTCACCCTGACGTCGACGGGTCATGACGGCAGGAAGTTCGCGTAGCGATCGCATTGGCGGACGGGTCATCAGACTCTCACCTTCACTGTGTGCTCCACGTGTGGAGTGCCCGAGCAACATCCATGGTGTCCATTGATGGATACAGATCAGGCATGACATCGAGCTTGCTTACGTCTGCCACACGACCACGCTGCAACAGCTCCAACAGATGATCGGGTACCGGTGAGCCAACGGCCGACGAGATGCGGCGAGCGATGCTCCACCACGGCCCCACCATCGGCAGCGGGGTGTTACCGCCAAGCAACACCGCCTGGAACGTGGTCACCGAACCTGCGCCAGCGACGTTTAACGGTCCATCGAGTCGTAAACGCAATGCAGCCACGACAGCCCGGGCTGCATCATCGACGTGCAACAACGAAATTGGCGCGTCGGGGATTCCGTTCACTGGAACCACTCGTAAGCGTAAATACCGTCCTAGAGGAGATGGGAGATCGGGCCCGACCACCGTGGCAAACCGGAGCAACGAGCAGCTGGCATCAACCGATTCAGCGGTGGCTTGGGCAAGTTGTTCGGTACGAAGCAGTGTGCGACCAAACGTGGAGGTGGGATCAGGGGCCACCGACTCATCGGGTACCTGAGCAGTACCTCGACGACGGCCATACACCTCGAAACCTGAACGCACGACTATTGCTTCGAGGCCGCCCAGATCTGCTGCGACACCGAGCACCGTTGTTGTGCCAGCCATTGTTCGCTCCGCGGCAACTCTGGGAGTGGCACGAGCATCGGGTTCGTAGATGCCCAGGTGGACTACGGCGGTTGGCTCGAACCGGCGCACCGCCTGAGTCACCATTCGACGCTCACGCGGGTCAACCACACTCACCTCGGTCCGTTCGAGTTGTCGAGTGGGGGCAACCACATCGAGACCGGCAACCGCCTCGACCTCGGGCAGCTGCTCAATCATCGCTGCGACTCGGCTGCCCAACGATCCGCCAACTCCGGTGATCAATACACGCATCGCATCATGCCTTATTCGAACGTTTCAGGGCGCATGGTGGGAAACAGCACCACGTCTCGGATGCTCGAGCTATTAGTCAGCAGCATCACCAAACGATCAACGCCAATGCCGAGGCCGCCGGTAGGCGCAAGCCCGTATTCAAGCGCCCGGATGTAGTCGTGATCCATAGCCATTGCTTCGTCATCGTAGGCACTGGCCTTGACCTGATCTTCAAATCGGGCGGCTTGTTCAACAGGATCGACTAGCTCCGAGTAGCCGTTGCACAGCTCCCGTCCACCAACGATGGTTTCGAAACGTTCAGTCATGCCTGGAATGTCGCGGTGATCTCGCGCTAATGGCGATACTTCTTTTGGATAGTCCACCACATGGGTTGGATTCCATAAGGTATGTTCACAGAGTTTTTCGTATATCTCGAGCAGCAACTTGCCTGCACCGTATCCGTCCTTCACTTCCACATCATGCTTACGGGCAAGCGCTCGCAGTTCTTCAAGCGGCGTTTCGAGTGATAACTCCACACCGGTGGCTGCAGATGCCAAGGCGACCAGACTTTTGCGTGGCCATGGTGGTGTGAGGTCGAGTTTTTTGTCGCCGTAGGTCAACACGGTGGTTCCGTGCAACTGATGGCACAGGTGCGCAGTCAGGTTTTCCACCAGCGACATTTGATCGGTGTAATCCCAGTACGCCGCGTACATTTCGATCATCGTGAACTCGGGATTGTGTCGAGGGGACAGTCCCTCGTTGCGGAAGACACGTCCGATTTCATAGACCCGCTCGATGCCGCCAACCACGAGACGCTTCAGATACAACTCAACCGCAATCCGCAGATAGAGCGTCATGTCAAGCGCGTTGTGGTGCGTGGTAAACGGCTTTGCCAATGCTCCGCCGGGGAGCGGCTGCAGGACAGGTGTCTCTACTTCGATGAACCCAAGATCGTCCATGTACCTACGGATGCCGCTGACGACAGTGCTTCGCGCACGTAGGGTTTTGTTCGACTCTGGGGTGACTACTAAGTCAACGTAACGTTGCCGGTAACGCATGTCTACATCAGACAGGCCATGCCACTTGTCGGGGAATTGACGCTTGGCTTCGGCGAGCAATACCCAGTCGGTGACCTTGATAGACAACTCGCCCTTCTTGGTCTTCATGATGGTGCCGGTGACACCGATCCAATCACCTAGCGACAAACCGGTGAACGCCTCAAAATCTGGAGTCACATCGGCCGGGCCAAACAGCTGGATCCGGCCGGTACCGTCTTGGAGCTGTCCGAAGGTGAGTTTTCCCTGACCTCGCCGCAGCATCAAACGGCCAGCAACGCAAACAGAAACGTCGGTCTCAACACCCGCTTCCAGAATGGCATCGTGCTCTGCCAACAATCCGGCAGCAGTAGCAGTGGGGTCAAATCGGTACGGGATAGTCAAACGCTCAGACATGGCCCACCAG
>JANMEI010000083.1:0-5421 GCA_031376865.1 Acidimicrobiia bacterium
TGGAACATCACCGGCGACGCATTCAACCTCATTCCGCTCCGAAATAGGCGCACAACTCCCGAGGGTGACCAGCTGTTGACTCGTATTAGCGAGGGCATGACTTGCTGGACGGTGAACCCTGGTGCCGCTGATGAGCGGACCGGTTACGGATTGTCTGAATACCTCGATCAGATCATCGACGAGCTTCCCGTTGGGATCGATCACTAACAGGTCACCAGTTTCGGCGGGCGAGCTCGTACAGCGCTAACGCAACCGTGGTGGCAACGTTCAACGAGTCCACTCCATCTGCCATCGGGATGCGCGCCCGGAGCGTGGCGCGCTGCATCGCAGCCTCGGTAAGACCAACATGCTCGGTACCAACAAGCAATGCCACGCGAGCGGTTGGGGGGAGGGCCTGGAGTGCGTGCGCCATGACCGGTGCGTCGACGTTGGGGGTCAACGCAAATACGTGCCAATCATCAGTACACAAATCATCAAGCATCGACGGCCATTGCTCCTCGCTGAGCCGCAGCCACGGGACATGCAACGACCAACCAACCGCAGACCGGATTGCTTTGCGATAGAGCGGGTCACCGGCATGAGGTGATAGCACGACTGCGCCCACACCGAAAGCAGCGCTGTGTCGAAACACTGCACCCATATTGTCTGGATCAACGACGTCTTCCACAATCACGATGGTTCGAGCCGCACGCAACACCTCGCCGAGCGATGGTTCTACAGCTGGCCGAACACCTAATGCAAGTGCACCCCGATGCAGCGGGAAACCCACCAAGGCATTCAAGACCTCTTCGTCAGCAACAAAAGCTGGGAGATCGCTCGGCAACGTAGGTGCTAAGCGGGCATATCGAGTTGGGGTGAGCAGCAATGACCGGATCGCAAAACGTGAGGTCAGTAGTCGCGAGATCACCAGCTCGCTTTCAGCGATGAACGTGCCACTGCGGCGACGGGTTGCGTCTTTCAGTTCTCGGTAGTCGTCGAGTTGCGGATCGTGAGGGTTGCTGACCCTGATCATCGTCACGCGTGGGAAGGGGCAAGATCTCTCGCCGCCTGAATGGGATCGACCCCAAACGGCAGCACAGCCAGCGCTGGCGTGGTAACCCCGTTGTCGACGTAGCGCTGAATATGGGCACGGCACGTCGCAGCGTCACCATGCACAATCAAGTCGTCGACCACGTCGTCTGGGATCGCTTCAAGTGCTGCCTTGCGATCACCGGCTTTCCAGGCATCCCACATACCTTGCAACCTGGGGCCATTGCCTAGCCACTCGTGAAACGCGGCGTACACCGGGACGTTGAGATATGCCGCAATTGCCATGCGGCCCGCTTTTCTGACCGCATCAGCATCGGGGTTGGGGCAGACGAAGATCCGGGCCACGATCTCTTTGGGACCGGTTGCCCCGGCTTCGACGCCCGCCTGATGCACGATCGGGACAACCTTCAGCACGTCGTCGGCTGACAGCCAGTTGATGATCGCTCCATCACTTTCAGCTCCGGCGAGGCGCAGCATGCCAGGACGAAGCGCCGCAATCAACAGCTGTGGTTGCACCGCCGGAACCCTGCCAAGTTTGAACCCTTTGACGGTAAATGTCTCGTACGCCTGATCGACCTTTTCACCCGCAAGCGCACTTCGCAGAAAGCGCACCGTGTCGCGTGTTCGCTGAAACGGCTGATCAAACGGAATCCCGTTCCAGTTTTGGACGATCACGTTTGACGAGGTTCCGACACCTACCGCGACTCGGCCAGGTGCAGCCTCGGCGAGTGCGGCAACGCTTTGGGCCATAAGGGCAGGACCTCGAGTGGAGGCCGGGATGATCGCGGTTCCTAATCGTGGTGTGGTGGTCCATGCTGCGGCTAGCGCGAGGGGGGTAAAGGCATCGGTTCCGTTGGCCTCGCTACTCCAGAAGTCCGTGTATCCAATTGATTCAAGCTCGGCGTAGATAGATCGGTGGTCCGACAGGGGAAGGCCATCGAACGGAACCGTCATACCAAAACGTGCTGAAGTCATAGAGTTAACCGTAGACAACTTCCCGCTCAGAAACTTTTTTCGGCTTTCTTCAAAAAGTTTTCTCCCTGACCCCCGTTTTTGTCATACCCCATCTGGATACTGGATCCATGTCAACCGCACAGCTCACCATCGTGACCCTCGACCCCGCTTCGTCGGCCGTCTCGCGTTACCGTCTTGATGACCGTACGCGTCAACTCGGCCAGGTCGGCCTCGCATCTGCTCGTGCCATCTTGGCCGAGGCAGCCGCCCGCCGAGAAGCAGCAGCCGAACACGCTCAAGCCGCGTAGCGAGCGGTTCTGAGCGTTACGTCCTGGTCAGCGCAGCAACAACCACAGCATTCACATCAGCCAGCATGTCCGCCGTGGGCTCAGATCCCAGCTCACTGTAAAACTTCACTCGAGGCGCATGAATCAACGCAAACGTCTCCGCAAAATCTCCCGCCCCAGTTTGCAAGTCGCCACAGGCATTGCAGGCCCACCATGCAGTCGAAGCGGGAAGTTTCCGAATCTCAAGGATTTCCGACCGGTCTACATCGTTGAGGTACGTCACATCCACAGCGTGACCCAGCTCGTGGGCGATGTCGTGTGCGATAGCAACCTCGCTTCGGTCGGGCCGAAGATACACATCGATGCGGCGCTCTTCGCGAAACGTGATGGCCAAGTAACCCTTGCGCGGTGCCAGAAACCGAATCCGCCAACCCGGCAAAGCGGCTTGCCACTCAAAAGTAACCAAATCCAAAGCCTTTTGACCACGAACTTCTTGCTTGGTCGGTGTCTTCACAACCTGGGTGCCGCCACCGCCGCCGTCAACGTCAATCTTTGGTTTCTTCGATGATGCTCGTTGCGCAACAACTTGCTGTTTGGTGTTTGCAGCATGTCGGGATGCCGACGCCACCCCTGAAGTCGACATCCCGACCACCAGCATCAGCGAGATCCCCACGACCGCCGTCATCTGTGCGATTGGACGATTCATCGGGTTCCCTTTCTTCTCCTGTGGTCCGGACCCTTGGACGACTGAGTTGTAGTTCGCTGGTACTGGTGTTGCTGAAAACTGCTGAACTGAAAACTGCTGAACTGCTCCGTTCATCTCGGCCAGATCCGTTGCGACTTCCAGGTTCGCAATTGATCACTCTCCGTAGTGAACATCAACACTGTACGCGCGTTCAGTTATGAATCGCTACCGAAAAGACGGCCTACCTGGCAAAATCATCACCATGCGTGAACAGCGATTCAGTCTCAGGAAGTTCGGGGCTGCCGTCATCGCCACGATCTGCTTTGGCGGGCTCGTTGGGCTCAGTGGCTGCACGCAGTCCGACACGTCCTTCACGCTCGAACGAGCGGAGGTAGCGTCCACCACGAGGCAAACGCCAGCAGACGGTTCAGTCGAAAGCGTGGCCGCCACCGCGACGGGGCCAGGACCCGTCGAGGCAAATGCGACGGTTACCCACATCAGCGACGGCGACACCGTTACGGTCACCTTTGCGGGCGGGGCCGAATCCAAGGTGCGTCTCATCGGAATCGACACGCCAGAAACCAAACGACCCAACACTCCAATCCAATGTTTTGGCCCCGAAGCCACAAGATTCACCACTTCCCTGCTCCCAATCGGCACGGCGATACGGATCGAACGAGATGTCGAACCCACCGACCGATACGGCCGGTTGCTGGCGTACATCTATCGCGCCAGCGACGGGCTCTTCATCAATCAAACCTTGGCTGAATATGGGTACGCAAACCTGCTCACGTATCCGCCCAATGTGGCCCACGTCGATGAGTTTCGCGACGCCGTCGACCGAGCTCGTCAACGTGATCGGGGCCTGTGGCGCGCGTGCCCAACTACGGTGTCACCGTGAGCCTCAATCACCACCACCCGACCGCCCGTCAGGTCATTATCGCTGTCGACGGGTTGGGGAGCAGCCACGCCGCAACAGCCGGCGCCTACGACGCGCTTCGTCGAGGACTCGCCACTAGCGGACGGCTGATGCCCCCAGGGCCGTGGGCCCGGTCCGCAGCAGCAGACTTTCGAGGCGAAGACATTGGGGTGTCGCTCACGGTTTTGGCCGAACACGAACGATTTCGGTGGGGACCGATCACACACGCACCATCGCTGGTCGATGGCAACGGCGGATTCCCCTCCACCGCTCCAGACCTCTGGGATCACGCGTCTGTTGATGAGGTGCGGCGCGAGTGCCGAGCACAAATCGAACGCGCTATTTGGTGGGGCTTCGATGTATCGCACCTTGATAGTCATCTCGACGCACTCCACCTTCGGCCAGAGTTTTTCGATGTGGAGTTAGAACTGGCAATCGAGTTTCAACTGCCGTTACGGCTGCCAGATGCAAGCGTCGAACAACGGGCCGGGTTCCCATTTCGTCGCCTCGCTGCCGAAGAAGGAGTGCTCACGCCAGATCACATCGTGGTCATCACCGAGCCTGCGGCTGACTCACTCGAACTCGCACTTCATCAACTTCAACCCGGCCTCACCGAGCTTCGCCTTCGCCCCGCCATCGACACACCCGAGTTACGCGGATTGTACGACGGCAACGGCTGGTCGGCACCGGTAGATCATCACGATGCGCTCGTACTCAACCATGCGCTTCACGCAAAACTGCGGGCCGTCATAGCCCGCAGCAACATCGAAACAATTGGTTACCGAGAATTGCGAGCCACGCAACGAGGTTCAGCTCACGCAACTCGTACCGACACTTAGTATTCGGTTATCTCGCGCACTTGCTCTTGGATCTGCTTGTACTCCGGGCTCATGGTGAGTGGCATCAGCGACATCACTTTGCCAACGTTACCGAGCACCTTCATTTTGCCGGTCATAAACGCAGCGTTAGCGTCGAGTTCGCCCTTTTGAATCTTCACGCTGTCGTCCCACGTGGACACCATCGTGAAATCGGCATCAGGCAGAGTTCCGAGACTCTGTTCCAGCACCTTGCCATTTTCGATGATCTGGTAGTAGTCGATATCGCCTTCAGGCCCACCGGTTACTTTGAGGGCCATTTTGGCAGTAGCGCCGGGCTTTTCGGGAAAGGCTTGGGCAAACTCTTTGGCAGCATCGTGCCATTCCTGGGACAGGTATTTAGCCATCTGTAACTCCTGTGAGACGTCGCCGAGGACCGACGACCAAATGTGATGAGCTGAGGTTACAGACAAATTCAGTGGGGTCCGCCGATGCAGAACTCGTTACCTTCCGGATCGGCGAGGGTTGTCCAGGTCATGCCGTACTCCGCTTTGTCGTGAATATGGGTCGCTCCGAGGGCAATCATCCGCGCTACTTCACCTTCGATGTCGTCGGAATCAAAATCGAGATGGACGCGGTTCTTCACCGCCTTGCCTTCTGGCACTTGGATGAACATGAAGCCCGAGCGAGACGAATCGGCGCTGCCGATCGAGGCGAAGAATGGCGAGGCCG
>JANMEI010000088.1:0-5130 GCA_031376865.1 Acidimicrobiia bacterium
CGTGACGGTGTGGTCGACCGAGAAGTTCGGCAAGTCGTCGTGGGAGAACCTGGGCTACCTCGGCCAGTGCAGCGTCAAGATCGACGCTGCCCTCGTCAGCGATCACGGTGATCCAACGTTGCCCGTCCGTCGTGGTGCCAACGACCACCTTCGGAACGATCAACTGGCCCGGGGCGAACCGGTCAAAGGGCAATGCCGCCAACGCCAACGGTCCGCTGCCGGGGATGTTGAGTTCGTCGGGCCCGATGAGCCCTGCCAATTGAGCCTGAGCTGCCAGTGCGCCCACAGGGCGTGACACGGCAATACGGACGTATTCACCAACTCCAGCAACCGCAAAGCCTCCACGGGACCACAGAAGACCGCTGCGAGCACCGATAGCGACAGGGTCAAGGTCGTGACGAACCCGAAAGGTATGGGCCTTCGGACTCATGGTCTGCACGTCAAGGGAGGAAGCGACACATCTCTAGTGTTTCATGACCTGGCTCTCGGTTCGGTCGGCAACGCGTCAGGATAGAGACGTGCACCGCACCATTTCCACCGAAACTCCAGCCTCTCCGGATCGTCTCTTTGCCACGATGGCAGATTTGGGTACCTACGTTGAGTGGATGACGCTCATCGAGCGGTGCGAGCCGGCAGTAGCCGCCGCAGGCGATGCGGGCCCTGCCTGGTGGGTGACGTTGCGGGCCAAGGTTGGACCGTTCGCCCGGTCCAAACGATTACGAATGGTTCGTACGCATATGGACGAGCCATCAGTTGTTCGGTTCGATCGGTGCGAGACCGACGGAAAGTCGCACAGCGCGTGGGTCATGGAAGCGCGGATCGAAGCATTGCAAAATGGCAGTCAGGTCACCGTCGAGCTTTCTTACTCCGGGGGACTCTGGTCAGGCCCACTCGATGCCGTCCTGGGGTCCAAGGTCGATGACTCGGTGCCTCGTTTGCGCGCATACGTATCGGTCTAAGTCGGGCAGCTAGTTCAGATGAATCAGCTCATCGCGCTGGAGCTTGCGGCAGGGCCGGCCTTCGTTGAAGCGATTCAACAGATCTGGGCAGATGGTGATGCATTCGCTCCGATTGACCCGCGTCTTCCAGCTGCGGAACACGCTTATGTGTTGCAGTCGCTTCGGCCCGCTGCCGTGATTGCGATTGATGGTGAACGCAGCGCTCTCCCCAATGGCCGCTCAGTTGAGCCGGGTGACGCCTTGGTGATAGCCACCAGTGGTACCACCGGTCTACCGAAAGGTGTGGTCCATACCCATCAGTCGTTGCAAGCGTCGGCATGGGCTACAACACGTGCATTGAAGATCGATCCATCGGCCGATCATTGGTTGGCGTGCCTTCCATTGGCTCACATCGGCGGTCTCTCAGTTGTACTTCGTGCGTTGCTTACCGGGACCCGTCTCACCGTGCACGACGGATTCGACGCATCCGCGGTGACTCGTGCAGCACTGCACGAAGGCGTCACGCGGGTGTCGTTAGTGACCAAAGCGCTTCGCCAAGTTGATCCAGCGCTTTTCACAACGGTGTTGCTGGGCGGGGCAGCACCACCAGCTGACCGGCCGGCAAACTGTATTGCTACATACGGCATGACGGAGACTGGTTCCGGGGTCGTCTACGAGGCTCAGGCGTTGGAAGGTGTCGAGCTGAGGATAGACCCTGAAGATCTCATCTGGGTGCGAGGGCCAATGCTGTTGCGTGCATATCGTGTGGGTACAGATGATCATGATCCGAAGACATCTGACGGTTGGTTTGCCACGGGCGACCTAGGCGGATGGCACGACGATGGCAGATTGTTTGTTTCTGGACGGCAAGGAGACGTGATTGTGACTGGTGGGGAAAAGGTGTGGCCGGCACGTCTTGAGCCGTTGTTGAGCCAATGCCCTGGAGTTGCTGAAGCGGCGGTCACCGGCCGCAGCGATGCCCACTGGGGCCACATCGTTGTGGTTCACGTGGTGCCGTCCGATGAAACCCACCCGCCGACGCTTGAAGTCGTTCGCGAGTTTGTGAAAGAGGCGTTGCCGGTTTGGTATGCGCCCAAAGACATGGTGATCCATCAGCAACTCCCGAAAACCGCACTCGGTAAGATCAAGCACGCAGAACTGAGAGACTGATGCCATGTCAGATCCTGTAGTCCCAAACGCAACCAAGTTGTTGAGCTACTGGATGGAGTTCGAGCGCGGCGAAGAAGGCCCGGGGCGAGTGATCTCTAACCTGAAAAAGGGTGGGATGCGCGAATTGCTCGACGCACTGGTTGCTGCTGAGCAAACCGCGTAACTACGAGGTACCGATGGCACGAGGCGGACCTCAAGTCATTCCACGTCCCGAGTTGTGGATTCCCGGCGACCCGAATCCGTGGCTGGCCAACCGAGATCAGGAGTGGCGCTATCACCCCGAGTGGGTTCGGACCGTGTTGCAACGCGAACAGACGGCTCGGGCCCTTCGGACTCGCTCCGCGCGCCACTCGACCCTCCGCATTGGCTCCGATCCCTCAAGCACCGAACGACAAGCGCTGCCGGTTACCCCGGTCCGTCCGCCGTTTGTCAACGCAACCCGGCAAAGCGGAGTGTTGGCACCCCTTTTCCTTCGTGAAGGTGAACTTCGGATGGTGCTCACGCGGCGCGATGGGCAAATGCGAAACCACAAGGGAGAAGTCGCATTTCCCGGGGGTCGCCTGAACGACGGCGAATCACCGCAAGAGGCTGCCCTTCGAGAAGCGCACGAAGAAGTTGCACTGCCACCGGAACGAGTAACAGTCCTCGGCGAACTAGAACCCCTCACCACGGTCGTCAGCGCGGCAGCGATCACGCCTATCGTCGGTTTTGTTGATGGCGAACTTCCTGAGTTGATTCCGAACCCGGGCGAAGTCGATCGCATCTTTGACGTGTCGCTGTTCGAGCTCACCCACCCCGATTGCTATCGGGAAGAGGTGTGGACGTTTCCCGACGGAACGTTCCCGGTGTGGTTTTTCGAAGTGGAAGATGACACCATTTGGGGTGCCACGGGTCGGATGATCCGTCGACTGCTTGACCTGGTGTTGCTCACAAACAAGTAGCCCTACTTACGTGTGGCCTTCAGCAGCGAAGCGGCCAGGTCGCCCTTCTTCTGCACAACCACACCGTTTTCCAATCCTAACCACGTGGCCATCTCTGTTAGTTCTGCACGCAACTCGGAGGCGACCTCGCCTTCGTGAATCCCAGGCTCACCCCAGGCGGACTGAACCAACAGCACACTGTTTTGTCGATCAGACTTCAGATCGACTCTGGCAACTAACTCATCGCCCAGGAGAAATGGCAGCACATAATATCCATACATACGTTTTGGCTGCGGCACATATATTTCGATCCGATACCGCATACCAAAAAGCCGCTCAGTGCGGTCCCGCTCCCAAATGAGTGAATCGAACGGAGACAGCAATGCACGTGCTGTAACGCGTCGAGGGGTAACGGCCTCGGGATGTAAGTACGCCTGCTGTTTCCAGCCCTCAACCTTCACGGCAAGTAGCCGGCCATCTTCAACCAACTCATCGAGCCGCGGCTGTACGTTCCGGATTCGGTAGTAGTCGTCGAGATCGCTTCGTGTTCCGACCCCGTGAGCCTTGGCCGCAATCAGCAACAATTCCTGATGGGCTTCGTCGAGGGCGGGAGTCGGAGCACTTAACGCATGAGCTGGTATCACTCGATCCGTCAGGTCGTACTCTCGTTCAAATGACGACGGGCGACGCCGACCCGTGATTCGCCCACACCAAAACAAATACTCGATCGCAAGCTTCTCGTCACCCCAACTCCACCATGAACCGGATTTCTTCCTTCCAGGCGCTAACTCCGATGCAGCAACCGGGCCCAGTTCGGCTACTCGTTGATAGATGTCTTCCACAAACCCCGGCTGCTCCTTGGCCAGACGTACCAACCCTCCCCATCCCGCCAGCTTCTGTTGGGCTGCCTCCATTCGCCAGCGAAGGAGTCGATGCTGCTCTACCGGCACCAGCGAGGCTTCGTGTGCCCAGTATTCGAAGAGCTCCTCGGCGACAATCATTGAAGGGATGAGGTCACGTCGATGTGGTCCGAGACGGGCGAACAGGGGCAGCTCTTGCGATCTGGTGAGGACATTCACGCTGTCAACCTGGATGATTCCCAAGCGACCAAAGACCCCACGCCCATGTCGACGATCAACCTTCCCGGATGGGCGGGGAGTACCGAATCCTTGAGCAGCAAGGGCAATTCTGCGGGCCTGGTCAGCTGAGAGGGATGTTGACGTGGCCACGAGGGCAAATTACTCGCGACTGTCAACGATCTCAGCTTGCGAAGTAACAAGTTCGAAACATAGCGACACGATTCGGAAACATTCCAGCCATGTTGGTGAAACGGAGACCCGGCAGGATCATGGGCGGCTCAGACCTCCCGTCCCCTGAGTCACCACCACACATGAACTTCACCAGCTTTTCGTTGCTGGCGGAAATCGATACCGGCGCAACTGCGTGGGTATTGGTGTCTGCTGCACTCGTTCTATTCATGACTCCAGGCCTAGCGTTTTTCTACGGCGGAATGGTCCGGTCCAAACACGTGCTTGGCATGCTGATGCAGAACTTCTTTGCGATGGGCATCATCAGCGTGCTGTGGGCCGTCGTCGGATTTAGCCTTGCCTTCGGCGGCGACAACGGGTTCATCGGCGACTTCTCCTTCGCCGGCCTCAAAGATATGAGCAATGCAGCCACCCAGATCCCGGGTTACGTGATGACCGACGGCGTCGATCTCGCCCTTGTCATTCCGCCTTTGCTGTTCGCTACCTATCAAATGATGTTTGCCATCATCACGCCTGCGCTGATTACCGGTGCAACAGCAGATCGACTGAAGTTCGCCGGTTATGCCGTCTTCATTTCGGCGTGGTTGCTACTGGTCTATGTGCCGGTTGCGCATTGGGTGTTCTCGCCGAACGGTTTTCTCTTCAAGATGGGAGCGCTCGACTTCGCTGGTGGAGCAGTCGTCCACATCAACGCGGGGATTGCTGCATTGGCTGTTGTAAAAGTCATCGGTCCGCGTAAGGGATGGCGCAAAGAGCCGATGCCGCCGCACTCGCTCCCCTTAACCCTCCTCGGTACCGGCATTTTGTGGTTTGGCTGGTTCGGGTTCAACGCCG
>JANMEI010000091.1:0-5540 GCA_031376865.1 Acidimicrobiia bacterium
GCCAGCGGAATAGGGCCCGGGCGGCGGGCGCCATCCATCAACCACCGGACCTGACACAGGCGGCTGATAGTCCACTTGGGGGACCGTTTGCGGGGGCTGAGCTTGGGCTTGCGCTGGCGGCGCAACCAGACCAGCGCTCAACGCGAGCACGGCAAAACACGAACTGAGCACAACAAATCGTCGACGCGCCATCTGGCACCTCCACCTTGAAGCGGAACTTCGGCTGCGGTCTGGTTGGGGCTGTTTTAGCCACTCAGACAAAGAGGAAACGCCTGAAACCAAGCGCTTCGGGAGGTGTGAAACTTATGAGGCGATCTGCAGTCGGGACTTCAACTGCAACACGGCACGAGTATGAATCTGACACACTCGGCTTTCCGTGACGCCCAACACCTGCCCAATTTCGGCGAGCGTCAAGTTTTCGTAATAGTAAAGCGTGAGCACAACTTTTTCCCGCTCAGGCATGCGGTTGATTGCTGTTGCTAACGCTTGGCGAACTTCCTCAACTTCGTACAAACCCATGGGACCATCGTTTTTGTCCGCAATGGTGTCGGCGAGCGTGGTGGTTTCGCCCCGATCAGCAGACCGAGGGAAAATATCGTCGAGAGCCACGACGCCAACGAAAGAGACCTGCGTAAAAATCTGCTGCAGGTCGGCTTCGGACATCGACAGCGCCTTGGCCATTTCGGCATCAGTTGGTGCCCGCCCAAACTCGGCTTCAAGCCCAGCAAACGCTTGCTCGACAGCACGAGCCTTGGCTCGAATGGAACGCGGCACCCAGTCGATCGAACGCAGCTCATCGATGATGGCACCACGAATCCGGCGAATGGCATACGTCTCGAACTTGACGCCACGGTCCATTTCGAACTTGTCGATCGCATCGATCAAACCGAAAATGCCGTAACTGACCAGGTCGGCCTGCTCAACGTTTTGTGGCAATCCGACCGATACACGCGACGCGACGTACTTGACAAGCGGCGAATAATGCAGAATCAGCCGGTCGCGAACAGCGCCAGATCGACCGGTTTTGTACTCAGTCCACAGCTCGGCAAGAGCTTGGGAGTCATCTTGTTCGACGGTGGACACGGGCTGTTTGCTCTCCTGGGCACTTGCCTCGAAGCCTCGCTGGAGCGAAGCCCTTCGGCTAAGGAACCGTAAGGCTAACAAGAGAAACGACTGCCACGGTGTTCCGTGAACGATGGTTCAGTCAACGACGGCCGATTTCACAGTCGAACGGCGGTCACCGAGTGTGAGTTAGGCCCGTGGATGGGCACTGTTGTAGACCGATCGGAGCCGGTCTTTGGTGACGTGGGTGTAGTGCTGTGTGGTTGCTAAATCAGCGTGTCCGAGCAGTTCTTGCACCACACGAAGGTCGGCTCCGCCTTCAAGAAGATGGGTGGCAAACGTATGGCGAAGGGCATGGGGATGAGTTGGCGTGGTGGCCCGACGATCCAAAATGCGACGAACGTCACGTGGGGTTAATGGCCGTCCTCGGGTGTTGCAGAACATCAAATTGGGATTTACGTCGTCATGGCGGGGAAGTTTGGACCGATTCGCAAGCCAAATTGACCCAGCGGCAGCGGCAGGATCAGAGATCGGGACCGCTCGCTCTTTGGACCCCTTTCCCCACACCCGGACCGATCGACGCGCCACATCGAGCTGATCAACCGTAAGCCCGCATACCTCGCTGACGCGCAAGCCACTGCCATAGAGCAACTCCAACACCAACTGATCGCGAGCATCGAGCAGCGGTTGCGGCTCAACCCGCTGTGGCGGCGCGTCCAGAATCGGCTCTAACTCCTTGGGCTGCAATACCCGAGGAAGTCGACCTTCCCCACTCGGGGCATGCAGACGGACGGTGGGGTCGGTCTGGATTGCGCCGCTGCGGTGCAAGAAACCAAAGTAGCGACGCAACGACGAGACCGCTCGGGCCATCGTCCGCTTGGACATCGACCTCGTGCTGAGCGACGCCAGATACCTTCGCAAGATCAGACGGGTGACCTGAGTTGGAGAACTCGCCGCGCCGCGTGCGGCCCACTCGGTGAACGCGCTGATGTCCTGGAGATATGCGCGTCGAGTTGCGTCGCTCACCGAAGTAAGCGACTGGCGAAAGGGCATCAGCTGCCAAACCGAATCTGCGGTTGCCGCATTCATCTGACCCAATGCTACGCGCGCGACCCAATGCTATGCGCGCTGATCGCCTAGAAGCCGCGCTGCGAAGAAAAACTATTGGCTTGCGCCTTGGGGTAACTCGTAAATGTGAACGGGTCCGATCTGTTTCAGTAAGGGAAACGAATACGTGCCCCGCGTCATGAGATGCGTCACCCCATAGGTTTGCCGCCACCCAAGCACCACTTCGGGTGCGCGGGTATTGAAACCATCGGTGAGCGCCGAACGAATTTCGCCAGCGCGTTCGATGCGCTCATCGCCAACGTCGACCCCTGACAGGGCCAGCATCCGCGACTTCCACTCAACCAACTCGTTGTTGGGGGCAGCCAAAAACGAACCGACCATGGGCCGATTCACTTCAGCGAACAATGCCTGGCCTGGATCGGCGGCGACGAGTGCGTCAGTCGGAACGTTGGCGGCAACCCAAACACCCGCGATGCTCTCGGCCGATCGTGCTGGGCGCCATCCGTTTGAAAACGTCTCGACGCGTTGAGATGCCAACGCTACTGATGGGCCAAATTGACCAACGATGAGTGCCAACACGCCAGCAAGTACGAGCACCGATGACCGACGCTGTCCAACCTTCGGCACCAATCGATCGGAACTCACGGCGACCGATCGATCGCGCCACCATGACGCCAGCCGCAACAGTCCACCCAACGGAACAATCACGGGCGCAACTCGAAAGGGCAATGCCAACAACACTTGATCAAGGTTCAACAACCGGGCCACGCACCCGACGCCAAATGCCACCAACGATGCCAACTCAACGGCTCCAAGCACTCGCCATGCAACTTGGTTTGACTGCGGTGGGACGTATCGCGCCAAGACGGCCGAACCGGCCACCACCAAGACCAACGCAACCGTGTACTTCGGGAACTGGAACGGGTCGGAATGAAACCCCCACAGGCGCCGAGTGAAGAGTTGAAGATCTTGGGTGGTTTGTTGACTGTCGGAACCAAGCATGAATCGGATCATCGGCAATCCAAAAAGACCGCCCCCAACCACCGCAACTGCCAACGCCTGCACTGATTGGCGAAGCGTCGAACGACTCGCTGCGACCGCTGCAACAAACAGCAGACAACACCAAAACCCGAGCGTGAAGTGAAGCCCAACACAGATAGCTGTCCACATTGCACCGAGGAGTAGTCGACGACGCCCAACCGAGGCGAACATGGCAAACATCGCAGCCCAGGCAAAAGTTTTAGATTCGAACGACCCCAGCAGCCATTCCTGGCTGACCGTGTATGGATTGGGCAGTAGCCACACCGCCGTCAAGCCTGCGGTAAACACCGGGGAACGAAACCCCAAAGACTTCAACACTGCAAACAGGGCGGCGAACAACGCCATCCAACCAAGTGGTCGTCCGATTTGTGCAATCAGCGTTGGATCGGCGTGGCGTGCGAGGGGGCCGAACAGAAACTCGAACAAGTTTCGGTCCGGAGCCAAGCCCGACAACGTCCAGTCGGTTCGCAACGGACCCGGTCGAGCCGCTCGAATGAGCCGGGGAAGATACACGTCTTCATTGGGAAAAAACGTCGGTGCGAACGTGCCCGGAAGTAAGCCCAGCGTCAACAGCGTCACCGCAGTTGCCATCAACCAGGACAACCAGCGGGGTCGTGCGGAGGCGGGCCGTGAACCCTCGGACGAATTCCGAGACCTGTCATCAGCCAAATCGTTGGGCGGGTCATCGAGAAGGTCGTCGTCAGCGGCCGGAGGCGCAGCTCGCAATAAGTCTCGAACGTCAGCCAGGTCGAGATATCGATGCTTCTCGCGACGCAGGTTCCGCATATCGTCGTTGGTGGGCCACGAATGGTACGAGGTGGGGCTGTTCGGGATCGGTTCGATGACGGACTCGCGACCATGACCCTCGATGAGCTTCATCGCCTCGGCGATCGCATCGATCGAGGCAGGGATCGCCCGATTTTCGAGCCGTACCACGGTGTCGTTGGCGAGGATCGGAATCGTTTTCCGACTGATGGGTTGCCCGGTGTCGAGACGGTCATCAACCCAATGAACCGTGACGCCCCCCTCGTGGTCGCCAGCAGCGAGTGCATAAAAATGAGGAAACAACCCTCGATGGTTTGGCAACAACCCACCGTGAACGTTGATGGCACCCAACGACGCGACGTTCCATGTCACCGGCTTCAACACGTGGTTGAAGTGCACCGACAACAATAAGTCTGGTTTGAGCGCCTCGATCGTTGCCAAGAAGGTGGGGTCGGTCGGGTCCGAACAATCAATCGATGGGACGCCTGCGCTGTGAGCCACCGATTTGAGCGACATGCCGCGGTGTCCGGTAGCCCGATGCACCATGCCGGCGACTCGACTGAGCACTACCTCGACCACCTTCCAAAACACGCCCCAACGACGGTTCGGGGCGAGCAAGAAGCGAACCAGGCGAAGACCTCGACGGCGAGGATCGACCACTGTCGACCGGACAAAACCCACGGGCTCAAACGCTTGCCGACCGATCAACCCGCTGACGATGCTGCACGACTGATGGGACTCGTAGGAAAGTACGACGACACGAAGCATCAGACTGATCCGCTCATTCTGTTGTTCATCAGCTCATCGTTTCCGTCGATTTGAGTGAATCATCACCGCGTATGGGACCACCGGGGTAACGACAGTCTCGCAGAGTGGTGGTTACCAATGTCACCTGAAACGGGATGAATTCTCGGTAACGTTTGTTTGTCATTCGTAACTCTTCGTCGCCTTCAGCACTGTCATCTGTTTCTTATCCTCGAGGGGCTAGTTGAAACCACCCGTCACTTCCCCTGGTGACCCAGCCGTCGAACTCCAACTCATGCAGCGTCAGCAACAGCATTCCTGACGCAATGCCTGGGATTTTGCTCATCAGACGGTCGATGGTCCACACGTCCCAACCCACGACTTGCAGAAGCGCAGTGCCATCACCATCGGGGGGTCTGCGCGTGTCGGGCGGACAGTGGAGGACACCAGCCGTGTCGTCGGTGAGATTGAGTTGACGCAACACGTCAATTGCGCCAAGGCACGCCGAGACACCAGCACCGCCGAGCAAGTTGTTGGTCCCGGCCGACACCGTGGAGGTAATCGGGCCGGGAACGGCCAACACCGGGACCTGCCGAGATGAGGCTTGATTGACAGTCAACATCGAGCCTCCTTTGTCCGCACTTTCTACGACCACGATCGCTTCGCTCAAGGCCACGATCAGCCGGTTTCGTGCTGGGAAATGCCAGGCGATGGGAGCAGCCCCCAACGGCCACTCCGAAACCAACGCACCGCTTTTAGCCACCTCGGCCCACAACTCACGGTTGACGTTCGGATAGACCCGGTCGAGGCCAGACCCAACCACTGCGATTGGACCCGCATCGGTAGGACGCCGGTCGTGC
>JANMEI010000098.1:0-2341 GCA_031376865.1 Acidimicrobiia bacterium
TCGTGACCACCAAAGGGGTGGCCAGCACCGTCGAGTTGCCCTGGGATGCATCCGACAGCAACTTCACAAGCGAACCTACGGGAGGTTCGTGGGGTGCGGTTGATTTTTTGGCCCCCGCCAACGTCGACGTAGCCTGGACCAGCGGTGACGAGGATCGATACCTGGGGACAGCCATGCGCCTCGTCAAGTTACCTGGCAACACCGTGGGAATCATCGTTGATCAACGAGGCGGCTTCGACACGATTGTGCATGCGCACGTGTTGATGACGGTCCAGGGCACAACGCTGGTTGAAGCAAAACGGTGGGTGGGGGTGGGTGGTCCATTCTGGTCAGCGGTGTCGGAAGTAGACGGTGAAGTGTTGCATCACGAAGTCATGTTTGCCTCCGAGCGAGGAGGACCCGACCAATCGACGGTGACGGCATACAAATGGGATCCGAAAAAGTTGCAGCTCACCCAACAACAGCGACGGGCGCCGATTTCGATGCTGGTGTTAGCGACCTACCCGTCTGCCACGATCGCTCAACAGGCATTAGATTCATCGACTGAAACCCGTCTCGACGGCTCAACTTGTTTGCCCGGCATCGGCGTGTTTTCCAGTTCTGCGTTTGTTGGCGTGAAGGGCAAGGCGTTTCTGGGCGCAATCTCAACCAACGCGAAGTACGCCACCGATCGGGCAGCCGAAATCAAGGTGTGCGCCAAACGGTGGAAGGACCTCACAGTCCTCAGCATCAAGTGAGCCGGGCGGTTCGCCTGAGTTCACTGGGTAACGAACGCTAACTGCGCCGTGGCTGAGCTAAGGTGTAACGCTCTTGGAAACATGAGCGACCACGTCGATGTGGCGAAATGGCAGACGCACCAGCTTGAGGGGCTGGCGGGGGCAACCCCGTGGGGGTTCAAGTCCCCCCATCGACACGTTTTCCCGGGCGGCACAGATAAGGGTTCACTTACCCCTCGTTGTAACTTATAGTTGCAACAAGAAGGGGAGTACCCCACCCACTGTGCTTTCGTCAAGACGTCGCCCCCCAATGGGCGGCCGGAAGCTCGGCTCACACGAAATCGGTCCGCCTCGGGCGCCGGTGAACTGTCAGCGGGGGAGACCTTCGAAACGACTCAACGTCTTTCGAAAGGTCAGTACACACATGCAACGTGCGCTTCTTGCTGAATTGCAAGCTCAACGGGCTTATCCCAGCATCACGATTCTGTTCAACACCACCTCTGGAGCAAATCCGGAGCCGAGTCACCTTGCCACTGCAATGAGTTTTGTTCACGACGCTGATGAACGCCTTCGTAACGAAGTGACCGATCACATTCGTAAACAAATGGTTGAAACGCTTACAGAATTGGTTCGTCAACAAGCAAACACTGCCGCTCCTCATGCAATTGCCCTTTTCGCCTCTCCCGAGGCCAGCGGCTCGGTTCGGCTGGCAAAAACAGTGACAGAACGAGTCATCATCGACGAGACCTTTGCGACCCGCGATCTCGTAGCGGACCTCAATCGCACAGCGCTCTACCGGGTCTTGTGCGTCAGCGATCAACGCGCTCGCATGTTTCTGGGCAATCGGGAACGACTGGTGGAAGAGCTCACTGAGCAGTGGCCGGTGACCAGAGACGAAGAATCAAGCGTGGCGGCATGGGGTGCCCTGGTCACCGGAAAACTCCACGAGCAGAACGAATCGACACCGCTTCCGGTGGTGTTTGCTGGGGTGGCACGCTCGGTGCGACGAGCAACTTCAACTTCAAGTTCAACGACAACTTCGTCTACTATCGGCATCATTCCGGGCAATCACGATCGGACTGGGTGGAGAGATCTTCACCATCTTGCGTGGCCCCTCGTCACCGACTGGCTCCGCGGTGACAAAGAGCGGGCCATGAAATTGCTTGAGGAGGCTCGTTCACAACGTCGATATGCAGGAGGTCTCGAGGAGATCTGGTCGCTCGCTCAGGAAGGTCGCGTGGAGCAATTGATCGTCGAAGAGTCGTTCGCAGTTGCCGGAAGGGTGGATGGTAATCACATTGCACGAGTTGATGATCCAACAGCACCCGGCGTGGTCGACGACTTGGTCGACGAACTGATCGAGCTGGTGTTGTCCAAAGGTGGAAGCACCGTGTTTGTTGATGATGGTGACTTGATCGACTCGGAACGACTGGCGGCAATCCTGCGGTTCTAACGCTACGGTGGCTACTGTGGTTTCACTGGGCGCTGCATCGACCACGAGCCCGGTCGATGATGTGCTCGTTGAGTCGATCTGCGGAGATGTCCGCGAGATGCTTGCCGGTTGGGATCATAAGTACGCTTTGCGTCCCGAAGTGCTGTCACGCAAACTGTGGCTCATGGCGCTT
>JANMEI010000104.1:0-2246 GCA_031376865.1 Acidimicrobiia bacterium
GAACGCTGGCCTTGAAGGTGGCGTTCAGTGCGATCTGCTTCAGTGGCTCTTCGACTGCCTTCGCAACCAAACGAGCGCCCGTAGCTTCGTCGCCAGTCAACTTGGCAGCGGCCTCCAAAATGGCGGTCTGTGCACGGAGCAACGCAACGCCGCCGCCGGGAACAACGCCCTCTTCGATGGCAGCCTTGGTAGTGGACACTGCATCTTCGATGCGGTGCTTCTTTTCCTTTTGCTCAACTTCGGTAGCGGCACCGACCTTGAGAACGGCAACGCCACCGGACAACTTGGCGAGACGCTCTTGCAACTTTTCGCGGTCGTAATCGGAATCGGTGTTTTCGATTTCCATCTTGATCTGGGCGATACGGCCCTTTACATCGTCAGCCGAACCAGCACCTTCAACAACGGTGGTCTCGTCCTTGGTGATCACGATCTTGCGGGCACGGCCCAATAGGTCAAGCGTGGTGTTTTCCAACTTGAGGCCAACTTCTTCGCTGATGACAGTGCCACCGGTGAGAACAGCCATGTCCTGCAACATTGCCTTCCGACGCTCGCCGAACCCAGGAGCCTTGACGGCAACAGACTTGAACGTGCCACGGATCTTGTTCACCACGAGGGTTGCGAGTGCTTCGCCTTCAACGTCTTCAGCGATGATGACCAACGCACGGCCAGACTGCATGACCTTCTCAAGCACCGGAACGAGATCTCGAATGGACGTGATCTTGCCAGCCACCAAGAGGATGTACGGGTCTTCCAAAGAAGCTTCCATACGTTCCATGTCGGTAGCGAAGTACGGCGAGATATAGCCCTTGTCGAAGCGCATACCTTCAACGAGGTCCATCTGCATCCCGAAGGTTTGGCTGTCTTCAACGGTGATGACGCCGTCTTTGCCGACCTTGTCGATGGCATCAGCGATCAGACCACCAATTTCGGTGTCGGCAGCGGAAATCGAAGCAACCTGAGCAATTTGCTCTTTCGATTCGGTTTCCTTCGCAATGGCCTTGATAGCGCCAACGGCGGCTTCAACGGCAATCTCGATGCCCTTACGCAAACCCATTGGGTTAGCGCCAGCAGCAACGTTACGGAGGCCTTCACGAACCATGGCGCCGGCCAGGACCGTAGCGGTAGTGGTGCCGTCGCCGGCAACATCGTCGGTCTTCTTGGCGACTTCCTTAACCAATTCGGCGCCGAGACGCTCGAACGGGTCTTCAAGCTCGATTTCCTTGGCGATCGATACACCGTCGTTGGTGATAGTCGGAGCGCCCCACTTCTTTTCGAGAACCACATTGCGGCCCTTAGGGCCGAGGGTTACCTTTACGGCATCGACGAGCTGCTGCATGCCCTTTTCGAGCGAGCGGCGTGCGGCTTCGTCGAACGCAATCATCTTGGACATTTCGAATCCTCCGGTAGCGGGTGACAGTTGAGCCGAGTACCGAACTGCTGGCCGTTCACACTCAGCACACACTGAAAGCGAAACGACCCAGCTGGCACTCAGCGGTAGTGAGTGCTAACCCTACACGGCTTCACCGACTAACTGGCACTCGACCCGGGAGAGTGCCAACAGTTACCCCGACCAGCGCAACGACGGGTTAAGCGGGGTTTTGTGCGCAGGTCAAGTTGCGCACCGTTGCGCTCATATCGTCGCCCACGATCAACATCACATCGGGCGCCGGTGTCGGAAAATCCCGCACGCCCGGGTCGACCGGGAACTGCACAATTTGACCGCCGTACCCAAGCGCTGTGGCAATCGCAGCCGCTTCGGCGCTCGCATTGGGGCCCGCATACATCGCAGACGTTGCCAGCGGTTTGGTGGTTGCGTTTTTTGGAGGCAACACGTCGTAGGTGTTTTTGATGCATTTGCTCGCCAACTTGGCGATCCCGGCAGTAACGGTGCCGTTGACCATGAGTACCCGAACCGACTTGGGGTTTCGGGCGGGAGCTGCCACAGTCGTGGTGGTGGAACTAGCCGGCGCAATCGTTTCCGTAGAACCCGAGACGACCGCTTGATTGCCTCCGGTCGGTGTTGATTGCGTGCGGGAGATCACCCAAACACCAATAATCAGCGCCAATAGCAAAATGAGCGCACCACGAGCAGATCGTCCGAGCGAGTTCATAGCCAGCCTCCAAGCGGGAACCCGGCGGGCCTCCCAGACAAGATGGTATCGAGAAGCGTGCGGTAACGGGTGGAGCCGGATGTCGGAATCGAACCGACGACATCTTCATTACAAGTGAAGTGCTCTGCCAACTGA
>JANMEI010000107.1:0-8390 GCA_031376865.1 Acidimicrobiia bacterium
GCCTTCAGCATCAATTTGAGCCATCAAACGATCCAAAGCCGAATCATCAATCAACGGCTTAACAACACTCTGAGTAGTTTTCATACGTACACGTCCTTTCAGGACAATACCGACGTCTCACACAAAGTATTAAACAGGCCCGACATTGATGCCCCGATCGTGCGCCGCGCCGATGGGTCCGGGATCGCCTCGTTCGGAGACACATGCCGCCGGTGTCCGCTCCGCCAGCGTTGCACGACATCAACTACTGGTCGCACCATTGCCATCGCCCGCCACGAAGCGCGCATGCAACAAGCCAAAACTGATCAGGCCGACCCGCACTGGCAGGCCAACTATCGGGCAACCCGCCCGAAAGTCGAACGCAAAATCGGCCACCTCACCCGCCGCACCCACGGCGGACGAAAAGCAAGAACCCGAGGCACCGCCCGCGTGCTTAGTGACTTCGTCACCCGCGCTGCTGCGATCAACCTCGCCCGCCTCGCCACCCCCGGACTCCACCACGACACCACTGGGTGGGCCACCCCAGCCATTCCATAAGCACACAAACAATCCATTGAGACCGCTCAGATACCGCCAACCGAAACAGCCACCAACGACAACCGCCACCCTGGTCGATTTGCGCCGCCACAACGAAACCAACACACCAGCCCAATCCCACCGCTATTGACGGCCGAACTCAACCCAGCGAAGCAGCTACATCAGCAGCCACCTAGACATTCTTCCGTGCTCTCAAGGTGAACTCAATGGACTGGACGAAGACTTTTTGTCTGTTGTCATAACCGAACCAGACCGAATCATGTCTTTCCCGGTTTCGTCAACCACCCGTGATGATTACGCCCACCGGGTCAGCCGCGGCGGACTGCCATTTGGCCATCCGTCTGAACGAAACCCAACGGCGCCGTTGGTATGAGTCATACCTGGCGCAATCGTTATCGAGCGACGTGCCCGAATTGGGCGGACTGCGTCGACTGGATGTTTGCCAAAACTATTCGAACGATTTGCGGCACAGACTGGGCAATTGCTTAATGTCAGCAGCGCGGCGCACGCAATCGGGATTGAGGCTCGAACGGCCGACAACTATGCCCAACTGCTCACGGATCTGTTTTTAGTGCGTCGCCTTCCGGCTTGGGGCCGGACCCTTCGCTCTCGAGTCGGAAAAGTTCCAAAAGTCCACTTAGTTGATTCAGGGTTGGCAGCACACATGATGCGAATGACACCATCGAAACTGGCATCGTTGGACCCCTCATGCATGACCGATTTTGGCCACATTATGGAAACGTTTGTTGTAGGTGAACTTCGAAAACAAGGCTCCTGGCATGACGGGGTTCGCAAGATTGCCCACTGGCGGACACATGATGACAAAGAAGTTGATGTCGTTGTTGAGTTGTTCGACGGGAGCATCGTGGCGTTCGAAGTGAAGACGCGTTCTCAGGTCAACGCCAAAGACCTGTCTGGTTTCCGCGTATTGCGCGAACTGCTGGGAGATCAATTTCGCGCCGGAATTGTCTTAACGACTGGTACTCATTCAGGTCGGCTTGACGACCGACTGTATACATGCCCGATCGATCGACTCTGGCATCGAGTAAACACCTGACAACACCGGACCCGATCAACTCGCTCAGCCGGCGGAGCCGCCGTACAGGCCAGCTAGAAACTCCTCGGCATCGAGCGAAATGGAACGGCCAGCCGCTTCCAACCCAGCGGTGCTGTTGCCGGTCAACAAGGCCGACGTCAGCTCTTCGGACGCCACATAACTTTCCGCTAGCGACGGGAACGACGCATCGCGAACCGCTGCCACGTAGGCCTCGACCCCAGCCTGGGTGACACTGCCAACATCGGCAAAGCGGCGTACAAACTTCGGAGCCATCCGCTCTTCGATACCCAATAGGTCGTGCCACACCAGCACCTGACCATCGCAGGCCACCCCGGCACCAATACCAATCACGGGAATATCGACTGTTTCGGAAATGACCTTGCCCAACATGTCGGGCACACCCTCCAACACCAACCCGAAGCAACCAGCATCGGCCAGCGCCACGGCATCGTCGATCAGCTCACGGGCCTGGGCCAGCGCCTTGCCCTGCACCTTGAAACCACCCATCGCGTTCACCGACTGGGGGGTGAGGCCAATATGGCCCATCACGGGGATCTCGGCATCCAAGATGGCCTTGATCACTGGCAACCGCTTGCGGCCGCCTTCCAACTTGACCGAACCCGCCCCGGCACGCACCAACGCTGCCGCGTTGCGCACCGCCTCGCTGATGTCGGTGTGATAGCCCATCCAGGGGAGATCGCCCACCACCAGTGGTCGGGGGTGAGATACGCCGCTAGCTTCAGAAGCAGCCAACCCGCGAGCAACCGCGGCAGTGTGATGCGCAATGTCGGCAACCGTCACTTGCAACGTGTCGTCGTAACCCAACATCACCATGGCCAACGAGTCGCCCACCAGGATCATGTCGACCCCCGCTTTATGGGCCGTGCGGGCACTCGGAGCGTCGTACGCCGTGATCATCACCAGCCGCTCACCCGAGCCATCTCGACCAAGTTTGCGCGCCGCAATACTTGGTGCAGTTAACCGGCCAGGCCCCTTCGGACGTCCGTTCATGATGGTGTCTCCTTACCGTCCAGCGCCACGATGGCTGCCAGCAGCAATTCGCACTGTATCCGCGTCAGCGGCGCTTGTCGCCCCCGGCTACCGAAATCGCTTGGGATCGATAGCGTCACTGATCAATCGAGGCGCATGGCGCCGGCGTACTGGCCGGTGCGCAGCTCGTGAGCTAGTGCGTCGAAATGTGGCATCTCCATCGTGCGAGCAGTGGCCAAGGTCGCTTCGGCGTCGTAGGGAACCTGGAGCAGTTGGAGCCCGAAGGGTCCGTCTTCATCAGATCCAACGTGGCCTTCGATCACTGCATAGCAAGCCTTGGTAGTGCCCAACGGATTGCCAACACTTCCCGCGTTAAACAGCAACCGGTGCCCGTAGCCCATTTGATAGGAACGGTGAATATCGCCGTAGCCAACAATGTCAGGAACCGAGCCGGCACCTGTTAAGTCGGTGTTGTCAAACATTGCTAGGTGTACTGACTGTTCAGCTGACATCAACACCCGTACGTGTACAGATGTTTGCGACGCATGAAATAAGCGAACCGTTTGCCCGCTGACCAACACATCAACCGAGAGCGGTAGCGACTTCACATACCGCAAACGTTCAGCACCCAACTGATCTTGATGCCACCGCTGCGCATCGTTGCGAGCAGGGTCACCAATGAAGTCATCCCAATTGCCACGCACCACCACCTCGCAACGGTCGCGACATATGTCAACGGCTAGATCGGACTGCGGCCCTTTCCCCACCAGGTCACCTAAACAGATAACCCGATCGATTCCGCGCGCCGTAATGTCGCTCAACACCGCGGTGAGCGCAGGAACGTTGGCGTGAATATCAGAGATCAGGGCGATGCGGTCCATGAGGCAGAAGGTGTCAGTAGCGGAAAGTGTTGGCGACGGAGGTCAGGGTGCCAACGTAGGCAGCGGTGCATCAACCACGACAGGTGGTGGTGATGGATCAACGGGGGCGGGGGGCGGGTTCGGTTGAACCGGTTCGGGATCTGGTTGGGGTTCGGGTTGCGGTGCTGGATCGGTCCCGGAATCGGGATCACCGGCAGGAACAGGATCGGGTTTCGGTGCAGGTGGTTCAGTGCCCACCGGAACAGGACCGTCCGTCCCCTCGGTCGACGGCCCAACCGTGTCCACTACGGAATCAACGACGGATGCGGGCGCTTTCTTCTTCTTGGTTACCGGCTTCTTGGATAACTTCGGCTCGATCACTTCACCGGTTGCATTCGCATCGGGCTCATCAAACTCGCCCGTATCGATATTGGCTACCTGGACATTCATGAACCTGCCAAAAACATCGGCTGGGAACGCACCACCAGTCACTCGACGACCATGGACTTTGGTCATTGGTGCATTCGATTTTGCGTAACCCATCCACACCGCAACCACACAACAATTCTTGGGCGTGTAACCAACAAACCATGCATCGCGAGCGTTTTGGGTGGTACCCGTTTTACCGGCAACCTGCCGACCGTCGTCGAGCTTGGCTTTGACACCCGAACCTTCGTCGACCACCGCTCGTAACGCCTGGTTGATGATTGCTGCCTCATCGGTGGATAGCACTCGCGTTGGGTCAGTTGAACTCTCAAACAACACCTGACCAGATGCGTCGGTCACCTTGCTGATGAACTCGGGGCCCACCCTGGTGCCCCCTCGCGCAAAGGTGAGATACGCATCGGCCATTTCGAGCGGCGACACTTCCTCGGTTCCGAGCGCCAACGCTGGGTACGCGTCGAGCGGCGACTTGATACCGAGATCTTTGGCAATTTCTGCTACTCGCTCGGCTCCGACCCGCTCATCGGTTACTAACTGTGCGTACACCGTATTGATCGAGTTGGCAGTTGCCGTTCGTAAGTCCACATCGGATTCCCAACTCGCATCGTCAAAGTTAGAGACGGTCCAGTCGGTCCCATCGACGTTTGCTCCGGGAATCACCACTTCTTGCGGCGCCGGGAACTTGGTTTCGATCGAGATCCCTTCACGCACTGCAGCAGCCAAGACAAACGGTTTGAACGTCGATCCTGCTTGGCGGCCAAGACCGCCGTACCCTCTCCCGGCAGCAAGGTTGACCTGCGACTCTGCCCAGCTCCGCCCACCGATTAACGCAACGATATGACCGTCGTGATCAAGCACCACCATCGCCGCATCAGGATCGCCCTTTCGATTCAACACCTGGTCGAACAATGCCGCCCGTGCCCGGCGCTGCGTTTCCAGATTCAGTGTGGTGGTGACACGAAGACCCCCACCGAATGTTTTTGCTGCACCGAACTTGGTAATCAGCTCGCGCCGGACCATATCCACGACGTAGTCGGTGCCGAGGTCGGCAAAATTGACGGTCGAAGTCGGCTTCGCTCGAACAATGCCACCGACACCGGTGAGTGGAACCTCGGATGCCGCAACGCGTTCGGTTTCCGAAATGAAACCCAACTTCGACATGTTCGCCAGCACACTGTCACGCCGAAACTTCGCCCGTTCTGGGTTACGGCGGGCGTCGGTATTTTCGGGTGCACGTAACACGCCAGCCAGATACGCGGCCTCAGGAAGGGTCAGATCCTTCGCATCTTTTTCGAAGTACGCCTTCGCAGCGGCCTGAACACCGGTGGCACCTCGCCCGAAGTACACGCTGTTGAGATACCGCTCAAAGATCTCGTCCTTCGTCAACTTGCGTTCCAACTTGATGGCCAGAATCGCCTCGCGGAGTTTGCGCTTGTACGAGCGCTCCCGACCGGTATAGCTGATCTTCACGTACTGCTGGGTCAGTGTGGAACCACCCTGTTGAACACCTTCATTACGAACATCTCGATAGATCGCCCGACCAATCCCCAACGGGTCCACGCCTCGATGGGAGTAGAACGATTTGTCCTCCGACGCCAACACCGCGTTGCGAAGCACTTCTGGAATATCGGTGATGGTCAAGTTGGTGCGATCGGTATCGGACCGAAACGCACCCAGCTGCTGACCATCATCGGTGTACAAAAAAGTGGTCTGCGTACTGAGAGAATCGGGCGGCAAAGGTACTCCGCGTGCATACCAAAGCAACCCGCACACCACCACGAGCGGAGGTGTCAAAATCGTGAACGCAATGCCTTTCGCGTGACGTCGAAAAAACCCTCGGCGCCGCGGCTTTTTGACCGCTGATACAGCGGACTCCTCTGCCCGCCGTTCTCGTCGGCTCAACTTCTCCGGCTGAGGCTGGGCTGCCCGCTTGGATCGAGCAGAAACCCCCGGTTTTTTATCCGCTTCAGCTCCCCCCTTCGCCCGATCTTTCGCAACGCGACCGCTGCTCTCGCCCGTGGCTATGGTTCGCTTGCCCCGCGTCGGTGCTGCGACTGGTTCGCCTCGTCGTCGGAGCGGCTCTTTAGCCTGCCGAGATGAGGTGGGCCGCTGACGTGATGCATTTCCAGCTGATGATGCGGTTCGACGATCAGCGGGCATGTGCGCGTCCGGATTGGAACGTGCGGGCGAGATGATTCCACCGACACTCGATGCACACCTCGACGACGTAACACGCAAGCCGATCATGGCTACGGCTCAACGTTGCCATTTCCTTGGCACTCGTCACACACCGACCATGAGCCGGCAAACGTTCCCCGAACACGTATGACACGTAAATGAGTTTTGCTTCCTCACAGATCGGGCAATCGTGATCGGTGGTATGCCCAACGTGGGTGGCGGCGCGCACCAATTCCGGATGAGCGTCGCAAACATCGACACGAGACAGTCGCTTTCGTTGATATTCGTTGATCAAGTGGCGGCGAGCCATCCGATAGTCCACCGTGCCGGGACGCACCCAGGGAGGAAGCATGGAACCAGTTGGCACCGACGACGACTCAGAAGCCGACACAGAAGAAGCCGACACAGATGAAGCCGGCACCGAAGAACTATTCGAAGAAGAACCACGCCGCAACGGCACGACGTCAAACTGCTCCGGAGGGCGCTGATCCACCTCGGTCACGCTAGTGGTGATGCACCAATCAGCGGGAACCAACTACCTCATCGAACCCGAGAATGTTGACCGCACGCGGTCGAGGTACTGTAGATGGTCACTCTTCGTAGCTGAATCGTTTCCATAAAACGCCACCCACCGAACCCGACAGAACCGCGCACAGGTCAAGCGCATCGTACGCAGGACGAATTGTCGACCCGCCTCGCCCTGCGCCATATTCATCACTTTGGATGATCCGTGGGAGGTAACTACCCAAATCCGGGTGATGTTGCGCAACAACGGTTTCGGGATTGTTGACCCCGGACGTAAGTCCCACGCAACCCCTTTACCCCAGACCCGATCAAACCACCCTTTCAGCATTGCCGGAAACCCTCCAAACCAGGTGGGGTACACGAGAACCAGATCGGTGGCCCAACGAAGTGCGTCAACAGAACGAGCGAGTGATGCCGGCACACCCTCATGGCGCGAAGCCCACTCGACAGCTCCTAACACCGGATCAAATCCGTCAGCATCAAGGTCAATGACGTCAACCTCATAACCACCGCTACGGAGCGATTCCACCGCCAGGACTCCAGCGGCCCGGACAAACGCATCTGGTACCGGATGGGCAATCACCACCAGAAACCGTCGGGGAGAACCGACCGAATTCACAGTCGAATTCATAACCGCTCCATCTCGCGCTCAACCCGACCGATAAACGCGGTTATCAACGCCGGGTCTGGCCGATTCAGCCCGTACAAACCAATCCACCGAGAACGAGTGCGAACCGTTGGCGCCATCATCCGCAGACAACGACTCAACATTCGCCGCCCCATGTCGGTGGTCAACCTCGCCAACCAATGCGGTGAGCCGTAGGTGGTGATACCAACCATCCGTGTCATGTGTCCAAGCGCACCAACAATGCGATTGGTCTCCTCGTCCAGTTTGAAGGCAACTCCTGGGACAAACACCCGATCGAACCATCCCTTCAGAATCGCCGGAAAGCCCATGTTCCATGTGGGATAAATGACGATTAACGCATCGCAGTTCTGCATCAACTCGATATGCCGAGCAATGTCTGGCTCGATCAGTGGCTGCTCGGATTCATACGCTTCGCGTTCAGCCCTCGACATGGTCGGACGAAACGACTCGGCGTATAGGTCGATGACTTCGACCTGTCGGCCACCCTTTTCCAACCCCCGAATCGCTGCGTGGGCGATCGTCATACACAAGCTGTCCCGATCGGGGTGGGCAATCACCACCAAGGGACGATGAACAACAAACGATCCTGAACCCATAAACCCCAACGGGCTACTGGGGTGCTTCAACAACGACCTGGGCATGCAAGTGGACGAGTTCTCCTTCGGCTGAGCAACGGGGGTTCAACCTCGTGACAACCGGCTCAGACCCCCATTGTGTCAGGCCGAAGGCCTACTTGACCACCAAGACTTCAATCGGTCGATGGCGTCGGTTTCACTGAGCGGCCCTTCATCTAACCGAATCGTCAACAACATGTCGAGTGCTTCGCCAATCGCCCGAGATGGACCAATCCCGAGAATCTCCATGATCTGTTTACCATCAAGGTCGGGTCGGATCGCATCCAGTTCTTCTTGTTCGCGAAGCACCGCGATACGCGCTTCGAGATCATCCATTCGGCGCGACAGCGCCGCTGCCTTCTTCGCATTCCGCGTCGTGCAGTCGCACCGAGTGAGCTCGTTGAGCTTGTCTAACAAATGACCGGCGTCGCGAACATAGCGTCGTACCGCTGAATCGGTCCAACCGGCTTGATAGGTATGGAACCGCAAATGCAGCTCCACTAACTGCGACACGTCGTCGATCTCGGTGTTGGGAT
>JANMEI010000145.1:0-6331 GCA_031376865.1 Acidimicrobiia bacterium
AGCCCGGTGATGCCGGGACGGACAAGATGACGCAGCATGAGGCGCTCGTCAAATGTTGCGACCTCACGGGGGAGGGCTGGGCGAGGTCCAACCAGGCTCATGTCGCCTTTCAGCACGTTAAACAATTGGGGAAGTTCGTTCAACGATGTCGCATCCATGAGTCGACCAACTCGGGTCATTCGTGGATCGTGCTTCAACTTGAACAGTGGGCCGTTGCGTTCGTTTTGGGCCAGCAGTTCGGCGAGTCGAGCTTCTGCATCCACCACCATGGTGCGCAACTTCAGGATGGTAAACGGAACGCCATCTAGACCAATTCGTTGTTGGCGGAAGAAAGCTGGGCCGCCATCGTGGCGTCGAACCAAGAGGGCCAGGACCAACATGATGGGAGCCGTGGGGATCAACAACGCAAGGCTGATAACAATGTCCATCGCCCGTTTGACGCCCGCTTGCCAGCCTTCGAGTGAAACTTGTTCGAGGTAGAAAGCTGCCTCTCGCCCAATCGGCGCACGACGAAACCGGTTGGCCGAGATACCAGCGAGGCCACCAGAGACCTGTACGTGTACTCCGGCCGAGGTGAGTGCTCGAACCACTCGGTTGAGTTCGCGGAAATCAAACGCGGTTGCGCCGATGATCGCGTGCTGTGCTCCGGCATTTAACACGTTGGCAACGACCTCATCGGCGCTGCCCAAATAGGGAACCTCAAACGGAAGCCGCGACGCAGCATCTGCTTCACCAACGATGCCTCGCACATCAAAACCAAGTTCTGGTTCGTCTCGCAAGATCTTGAGCAACTCAAACGCTTCATCTCCAGCGCCGACCAGCACGACAGGACGCATAAACCGTCCGTGGCGGCGAGATCGTTTGAGCATCATTCGATAGGCGTGGCGACCGATCATTACGCCGAAGAAGACGACCGACTGAATCAACACAACGCGACGTACGCGAACATCGGAGGCAATGTTTGGTCGTACAGCAAGTGCAATAACCGTAGAGATCAATACCGCTCGGAGCAAAGTCGCTGTTTCGATGGTTCGCAAACTGGCGGTCCGAGCCAGATAGAGGCGGTTCAGGGCGAACACGATGATGTTGAGCACGACCAGCATCGCAATGATGCGCACCTTTTGGGGTGGCGCGATGGGATCGCCCCAACCAAGCGCCGGGGTTAACCCGATCCCCACTGAGGTTGCAACCGCAACGATGTCGGTTCCAACGCTGAGCCAACGCAAGCGACGACTGCCTTTGGGCGCGTCTTGAGGTCGGTTAACGATGTACTGGCCATTTGCCGGGGGAGTGCCGCCCGGTCGCCGATCTGAAGACGCGTTCATATTCGAACGTCAGTATGACAGTGACGGAGGGTGCTCGAAAAGTACTTCGACCCACATTCCCCAAATTGTGGCGAGAGACACTTGAAATGTCACCAATCTTTGGCAAAAGAAGGCTTTGTGACATGTCTTCACCAATGAATGCTGGTGCATCGGTGTCCTAAGTGGCATCCTCAGGTGCCACTGTTAGCGGCACTCTCCGTGCAAGAACTCTTCTGCCAGACTTCTTACTGAGGTTTGGAAGCATCACCTCTCTCCATTTCTTTCCCCAGAATCTCCTCAATACCCGTGAATACACTGTCCCCGACCTTCAAAAAGCGCGAACCCGAACGCGATTCCGAGCGCGATCTCGAGCGCGATCTCGAGCGTGACCTCAGTATCGAGGCCGCGGCGCTATCGACCCTCGGTGGTGGACTGATTCGTTTTGCTGGTCATCACACTGATTCCGTTGAAGCGGTTGTGTACGTCATCCACGGAAATAACGGGAACGTTCATAATCTGCGCCATCTCGGCGCCGCTGCTCGCCGCATTGAGTTAGTTGGTGTTTCGGCAGTTGGATGTGCTCATGAAGACTGCATTGGCGGCGCATGTGAGCACGGAGAACAGTCGATCAGCGATATGGCCCGCCGCTACGGTGCCTGGATCGAAGCAGACGTGGCATCGCGGCACCGCACTGCACCACCGACGAGTTACTTCGTGGGGGGATATTCCGGTGGTGGGGTCATCGCCCTTGAAGTTGCCGACCTACTTCGCGTGCGAAACGTTGCTACCGTCGAACGCGAGGTCATCCTGGTCGATGCGTTGCCTCCCCACGTAGTTTGGCCGTCAGCGGCAGCGCAGTACCGCCAAGCACTCGCGCACCTCCGTCATGATCCATCGGCGGCAACGTTGCGGCAGGTGTGGCCTTGGGTGAAACGTTCGACGGCTAACCGGACAACGCGAAAAGTATTCCGCGAAGCGGAACACCGTCGAACGGAACATGTGGCCTCCGAGCTGGGTTTCGCCGGGTTCACCGAACATGGCTTTGTCGACTTAGAGCCCGTCACCCTGCGGCTGTTGGGGGAGCACCCCACACGACAGTACGAACTTGGGGTGTTGTTGATCGCGAGTGCGTCGCTGTGGCCCATGTTTCCTCCAGCGTATGGGTGGCATTCATACGTCGATGCCGTTCGGACGGTCGTCGTGCCTGGCGACCATCACACCATGGCACTCCTCGCAAACGCCGCTTCGTTTATGGCCCGATTTGAAAGTGCCGTACTCGACGGTCGAACCGATTTTCCGATTCAACGACCAGCTACGGCAACTCACGAAGTGACGCCAACCGTTGTTGCCACCCGACTTCCACTTTCGAGTGATCTCGGGCCGGTCGACGTCAGCGTCGTCATCGCCACCTACAACCGGCGTGGATCGATTGGGCGACTGATGCAGGATTTGCAGCATCAACTCTTTGCGGGAGGGCGTGAACGCCACCTCGAAATAGTCATCGTCAACGATGGCGGAACAGTGTCCGTGGAAGATGAGTTGCCCAGTACGACTCGATTTCCGATCACGTTATTGAATCGCCAAAATGGTGGGCCGGCGGCAGCCCGACACTCCGGCATCGAACGTACAGCCGCCGACATCGTGATCATCCTCGACGATGACATGCGCGTGGGGCCCAACTTCATCGATGCCCATCTCAGGAGCCATGAGGCAGGGGCACATGTTGTGTACGGGCTCATCGAGGGCGAAGCGGATTCGGGACTATTGTTCGAGCGGTTCCATCAGGGCCATATCGATCGTTGGTTAGAAGAGTGTCGCGCTGGGGCAACCCCACAAGGCGAGCGACTTTGTACTGGGAATGTGTCCTTTCGCCGGAGTGACTATGACGAAATCGGTGGGTTCGACCGAAAACTCATTAGGTGTGAAGATCGTGACCTCGGAATTCGGCTTGAGCAATTAGGTGTCGCATTCGCATATTCTGAGGAAGCAAAGTCTTCTCATCATTCGGGCCACACCGATGTAAAGGCATGGCGAAAACGTTCCGCGGTCTATGGGGAATCCGATGTGGTGATTTCGATGAAACACCCATCGATCAGCGAATTATCGCCGTGGGAGTTTTTGAACGAGCTTCCAACTGCGGTCAGTCCCTTGTTGGTCTCCGTCGCTGCGTTGCCGGTGCTGGGCAACGTTGTTGGCCCAGCGGTGTATCGAGCGGGACAGGTCCTCGATCGACTGGGATTTGGAGCAGGAGCAGTCAAACTTGCGGGTTTGACGTACGGCATCGACTACTACAGCGGCGCAGGTCGCCGATGGGGAAGCGCATCGGCCGCGATTGGGGCGTTGCGCCGCTGGAAATCTGCAGGGGCCGGCACAGAGGTCAGCTCAGAGGTCAGCTCAGGGATCAGCTCAGGGATCTCGCTATGAGCGCATGGTCAACATGTCGCGATGCGGTTCGCGCCGATCGGCAATTGCTGATGGATTTGCAAGGTCGATACAACGCAGATCGAGCGAATCGAGTTGAACAAGGCTCGTTTCTCGGTGATGTGACTCAACGAATTGGGTTTCAAATGACGGTTGCAATTCGCGTAATGCAGTTACTGCGCGATCTGAAGATTCCGCTCGGGGCACCATTGATGTCGAGACTGATCCGCCATTTGTACAGTGCAGAAATCCATTGGCTCGCCGATATCGCGCCCGGAATCGCCATCATTCATGGCAACGGCTTGGTGATTTCCCATGCTGCTGCGGTTGGACCAGGTTGCTTGCTCTTTCAAGGGGTCACCCTCGGCGAATCAATGGATCCGATCTCGAAGGTTCAAGGGGCGCCACGGCTCGGTCGCAACGTCCACATCATGCCCAACGCAGTGTTGATCGGACCGATCACCATCGGCGACAATTCTAAAATAGGGGCCAACGTCACCGTTTCTCGGTCGGTTGAGGCATGGAGCTCCGTCCGGTCTCCCGAGCCAGAGATCGCTCAGCGCAGTAATGGCAAACACGCGGTGGGTGGGCGATGACGTCATCGGCAACTGCGGGAAAATCAGTGGGTGAACGACCTGAAGTAATGCATCCGCATCAGCGCGTGCCACTCGGTTTGCTTTTTGCTGATCGTGTCACAGCAGCAGAAGCGCTCGATTTGATCATCAGTCGCGCCAGGTCTGGTTTGGGCGGCTACGTGGTCACCCCAAACGTCGATCATGTCTGTGTGGCCGCCGAGCACATCGAGTTCCGTCGAGCTCACCGTGCCGCGTTTTTGTCGTTGGTGGACGGAACTCCGTTGCTCTGGCTCGCTAAGTTGTCCGGGAAATCGTTGCCGGAGAAAATTTCGGGAAGCGACTTAGTGGTGCCGGTGGCGCGTCGAGCCGCCGCTGATGGTTTGCGGGTCGCCATGTTTGGTGCTTCGCCCGACTCGTCGCTTCGCGCATATCAAGAACTCATGAAGCAGTTCCCATCACTCAACATTGTCGCGCGGGAGTATCCGGTTTACCACCCAGCGCCCCGGGGCAGCGAACTTGAGACCGAACTTGAGGCAGCGCTTCAACGAACACAAGCCGCGCAGCCCGACGTGGTGTTTGTTGCCATGGGGACGCCCAATCAAGAACTCTTCATGAGCGAGTTTTGCGACCGTATGCCCGCATTGTTTTTGGGAATTGGCGCCGGTCTCGACTTTCTTGCTGGCAACAAAGTCCGAGCACCGAAATGGGCTCAAACATTGGGTGTCGAATGGCTGGTTCGACTCGCCCAAGAACCGCGTCGGATGTGGCGGCGGTATCTGGTTCGTGACATGGCGTTTTTCTCGATCGCTCCACGCCAGATACTTCGAATGAGGTTGAAGAAGACTTCATGACCGCTCGTCACACTCCGCGTCATGCCCGGACCAAAGTTCCTTCCGTTTCTCCGAGCGACGTTCACCTTCAGCCCGCCGTCAGAGATTCAGTACGAAATCAGCCAGCCGAGTCCCCAGATGGCGACGCCCGCACTGCAACGGGCACATCCGTTGACGAAACTGTCTCGCTGGCTGCTGAGAATCGGTCGGCTGCCCGCAATGGAGCAATGCTTGGAAGCTCGCTGTTCGTCACTGCTTCGTTGGGTGTTGTGGTGTCGCTGTTCGTTGTCCCCAACACGGTGGGCGATCGAAGTACCGGCATTTTGGGGTTTGGTGAAGCCCTCGCAACGGTGCTGTTGGTGTTCGCTGGTCTTGGTATGGATACGTATCTTCGCAAAGAACTATCTACCGACCGCGATCATGCCAAGTCGTTTTTTGCGTCCGTGTTAGTGGTCAGATTGCTGCTTACTATTGCCTTAACAGGCCTGGCAATTGGCGTTTTGGTTCTCCGGCACGAAGCGGTGAAGGGGCGATCCGAAGTTGGTGATCGCGCATTTTCGACGACGCTGTTTGTGACGTTGTTGTATTGCAGTGCTCAGTTCTTTCAGCAAACTTCAGAGTCGTATGCGGCAATGTTGCAAGCAGTGGGTGAGGTTCGCCAGCAGTCCCGGTTGACCATTTGGACCAAGTTCATGTGGGCGTCGCTCGTTGTCATCGGGCTGGTGCTCAAAGTTGGCATCTGGATTGTTCCGTTTGCGTTGTTAGTCACCGAGATTGCAAAGACGCTGGTGCTCGGCGCATCGGCCCACCGAGTGTTTCACTTCGATCGAAACATCCGGTTACGTTACGCCTGGCCGGTGATGAAAGCATCGGCACCCTTCCTGGTGACGGCCCTGAGCGTCAAGGTAATTTCTTGGGTCGACGTCGCGCTCATCAAGCTCATTACCGGCGACGATTCAGAAACGGGCTACTACACCATTGCACTTCGGATTTCTGCTCTTGCATTGTTGATAGCTCCGTTGATCCAATGGGTCGTGCTGCCGCTGGCTTCGCGTGCCGCCGAACGATCCCGGGAAGACTTTGCCGAACTCGTTCGACGTTCATTTCAGTGGGTGTTGTGCGCCGGCGTGCCGCTGTCGTTGATGTTAGGGCTCAATGCTGACCTGCTCATCCAAACCGCGTTGAAAGAGTCGTTTGAGCC
>JANMEI010000149.1:0-3715 GCA_031376865.1 Acidimicrobiia bacterium
ACCATCGCACGTGATGAGGAACTGACATGTGCACGTATTTGTTCCGCTGAGCAGAGAGCAGCGGCTTCGATGTCACCATCACGTTGGGCGTCCCCACCCGGATACATCACGCCCACTTCGCCGCGACTGAGTGCTGCAGCAACACCAACAAAAGCATCGGCATTCAGCGCAATGTGCGAGAGGACGTGGCCGACAGTCCAGCCCGGGAGCAGGCTGGCTAGGCCAACATGATCGTCCTTAAGCAGAACCAACTTGTTGTCGAGCACCTGCTGACTGGCTTCAAGCCATTCGATTTCGCTCATCGGCCTGTTACCTTTGCAACGTACGCGCGCACATCAGTTGCGCTATTGGCCATCTCTTCGACTCGACGGGGCCGCGCCTCTAGATCCTCGAGCCCCATCCGTCGCGGCGCCTCGATACCCAGCGCTTCGGTAATGGTCTCACCGAACTTCGCCGGTAACGCGGTCTCCAAAATCAACATCGGCACATCGGGCGCCTGGGCTGCAGCTTCCGCAGCCACCGTAAACGCGTCGGCGGTATGGGTGTCGATGATTCGACCGCTGCGCTCGTAGACGGCTCGAATCGAATCGACCCGTGTCTGATGGGTGGATGACCCGGAGGAAAACCCGGAGTCACTGATGGCACGCCGATACTCGTCGGCTTCGAGCATGAACGATCCACCTGCAGCAATCTGGCTGTAGAGCTGCGCCACCGTTGCACCATCTTGGTTAACCATGTCCCACACGAATCGTTCAAAGTTGGATGCTTTGGAGATGTCCATAGAGGGGCTACTCGTCGGTTGCACCTGAGCACTGCCACGCGGGGCGTATCGTCCGGTGGCAAAGAACTCGTGCAGAACATCGTTTTCATTGGTAGCCACGATCAATTGATCAATCGGAAGGCCCATGCGTTTGGCGATCCACCCGGCATACACATTGCCAAAGTTGCCTGACGGCACTGCGAAATTGACTCGCTCAGCGTTAGACGACGTCACCGCGAAGTAGCCCTTGAAGTAGTACACCGCCTGAGCAACCACCCGGGCCCAGTTAATCGAGTTCACGGTGCCGATGCGATGCCGCGCCTTGAACTCGGCATCTTCGCCAACATCTTTTACAATGTCTTGGCAGTCATCAAACACGCCACGAATAGCGATGTTGTGAATGTTGTCATCGAGCACCGAATACATCTGCGCTGCTTGAAACGCTGAGGTGCGTCCGAGCGGTGACAACATCAACACACGGATACGGGGTTTTGATCGCATCGCATAAATGGCTGCGCCTCCGGTGTCACCACTGGTGGCGCCGAGAATATTCAGCTCGTCGCCACTTCGTTCAAGAACATATGCAAACAGATGACCAAGAAACTGCATTGCGACGTCTTTGAATGCCAACGACGGACCATTAGATAGCTCAAGAAGTGACAAGTTGTCCCACAGCGGGGTCACCGGCGTGATGTCGGCTGATCCGAATGCTTCAACCGTGTAAGTCTGGTCGATCAAGGCTCGAAGGTCCTCGCGGGGAATGTCATCAACAAACCGGCTGATGACCTCCATCGCAAGCTCGTTATAGGACATCGTTCGCATCGCTTCGAGTTCAGCGGCTGACAGCCTTGGGATCGACTCGGGGACGCACAACCCGCCGTCAGGTGACAGCCCTTCCATCAAAATCTCAAGAAACGGCCGAGGGGCCATCTGGCCGCGGGTGCTGATGTAACGCATGATCGCTCCAGTTCAGCAGGCAATCGAACCGGATTCCGCCATTTCTCATAATCTGATGAAACGATTTACCGCGAGTACGGTTCTCCAGCAGTATGAACCAGCCAGTCATCCGCAGAAAATGGCGGGTCGCCATCCAGCTCATCGCGCTCGGATTACTCACATCGGAACTCGGATTCTCGACCAGTCCATCCAGCGCGGCACCGAAAATCACGAGTTCGTTGGTCAAGATCGACGATCCCAATTGCGTCAAGATTGCTGGTGAAGAAGGAGAGGACTGGGCCACCCTGCGTTGTGGCAAGAAGGTCGGTGGCTGGCAGGTCTACGTGGAGTACGACGATGCGCGGGAAAGCATTGCGTTGAAACGCAACGGTGTCCTGACCGACCTCAACTTCTACAACTTCAACTCGGGCTTCTCCACGTTGGGCAAGACGCTTGAGTTTCGAGTGAGGAGCGGCAAACCCGTTGCTGCGATCGTTCGACATATCCATGCAATTGACCCCGACGACCCCAATATCAAGCGTTCGGCCCTCATGGTGGCCAAACTCAGTCCGAAACCTTGTGTCGTAGCCAACATCGACCCAGGTCCTCAACAATCCGCGCAGGCCCGAACCGCGGCTGACAAAGCCGCCTCGCTCCCCTGCCTGAAGCCAGCAGGTTAAACATGAAACGTCTCGCTCTTCGCACTGCCATGGTGATTGCTCTCACCACTGTTGGATCGTTGGTAGCGCTGTCACCACCCGTGTCAGCAGCCAAAGGAAAGACCACATACACGAGTGTCTACGCCAACATCAAGCAAAGCGAGTGCGTCAAACAGCCGCAATCAAAAAATGCTGGTTTTGTCTCGTTTCGATGTGGAACAGCCGCAGGATGGCAAATCTGGCTGGAGTACGAGGAAGGCATGACATTCGTGAGCTTGCGTCGTGGTCGCATCGTGAACAACACCGGCATCGACCCCTACACGTCGGGCGATACCACCACCGGTGACCGGCTGGAATTGCGTCTCCGAAACGGCACGCTGTCGTCAACGGTTGTTCGCCTGAATACCTACAGTGGCGAAACGGTAACAAAGTCCGTGTTAGCCGTTTCCAGCATGGGGAGCGGCGGATGTTTGGTGGCCTTGGTTGAACCCGGGCCTGGTCAGTCAGCTCAGGCCAGATCCGTTGCCGACAAAGCTGCGACGTTGCCGTGCAAGGAATAGAGCTGGTTAATGGTCTTCGATCACACGAAGTGTGCTGACGATTCGTTTCACAACTTTCAACTTGCGAAGATCACTCAGGCAACGCTTCATGTCTGCTTCATTGCTTTCATGGGTGATGAAAATGATGCGAGCGTTTCCACCGAGCCCCGCTTGTTCCATTGACTCGATCGACACGCCATGGCGGGCAAACACTGTTGCCACCGCTGCCAAGACGCCCGGTTGATCGGCGACCTCTAGGTTGAGATAGAACGCAGACTCTAACGAACTGTCTGGAAGCTTACGAAACTTCGTCAGCTTCCCAAGATTTGCATGCGTACCTTTGACCAGGTTGACCGATGCGTCGATCACGTCGCCGAGCACAGCACTACCGGTTGGTCCGCCGCCCGCACCTCGACCGTAGAACATCACGCGGCCAACATCTTCGCCTTCGATAAACACGGCGTTGAAGGCATGGCGGACAGCCGCCAATGGATGGGTGAGCGGAATCATGGCCGGATACACACGAACTGTCAGCAGGCCACCTTCGTCTTCAGCAACGGCCAGCAACTTGATGACGTGGCCAAGTTCCTTCGCAAACGCAACGTCGGCCGAGGTGACGCTGTCGATACCTTCACGTTGAACGTCTTTGGCAGTGATGTTTTGCCCGAACGCAATTGACGCCAAAATTGCTGCCTTGCTAGCGGCGTCGTGCCCGCCAACGTCGGCGGTTGGGTCTGCCTCGGCGTAGCCAAGCTCTTGGGCTTCGGCCAACGCAACCAGATACTCCTGCCCCTGCTCGGCCATCTTGGTGAGGATGAAGT